>CBDUSK010000063.1:0-7956 GCA_965369915.1 uncultured Phycisphaerae bacterium | reverse complement strand
TAACTGATATAGTGTAAGCATAATCAGGGGTAGCTATATATATTTGTACCCCACGCGAGGAACTCTTCGACGAAATGATGGACAAAAACCGGCAATTAGCGTAAACTGCAACCAATAAACATCCCAAACCTCCAATTTTGATCGGAGCAATGCTCTGATAATGATATACGGATAACAATACGGTTTTCGATTGAAGAGGTATGACATGAGCAATTTTCATCATTTTGGAGTCCCTGTAAGTGCCAAGCAGGAAAACGAAACTTACCTCAAGGGAGCAAAGGTTTTTATCACGGATCCTGCGAGCCATCCTTACAGGGTTGAATACCTTCGTTTCGAAAAAGATAGTCCAATGCATGAAGATGTGATAAACAATCCTCATGCGGCGTTTATGGTTGACGATATCAAGGCTGCGTTGGAAGGCAAGAATGTGATCATTGAACCGTTCGACGCGACCGAAAATCTTCAAGTAGCTTTTATCAACGATAAAGGCGCCATTGTCGAACTGATGCAAAATATATAGTTTCTGTCAAACTGTTCAAATATTGGAAGGATACCAAAAAAATGGGTATGAAAAAATTTATCAATGACCCACTCGACTTAACCCCTGAGTTGCTTGAAGGTCTGGAAATTGCCCATGGTGACAAGGTCGAGATCCAATCGGAAAAACTGGTTGTACGGGCAACGCCCAAGGACCAGAGCAAGGTCGCATTACTGACACTTGGCGGCGCCGGACATGAGCCTGCTCTTAGCGGTTTTGTCGGTGAGGGTATGCTGGATGTCAGTGCTGTAGGCGATATATTTGCCGCTCCGGGGCCGCCTAAGGTTCTTGAGGCAATGCGTTTGCTAAAACGTGACGCGGGAATTCTGTTTGTAGTCCTGAACCATGCAGGCGATGTAATGAGCGCAAACATGGCGATGGAAATGGCAGAGAAAGAAGGCATCAAGGTCAAAATGATATTGACCCATGAAGATATTGCTCCAGGTGCCGATACGCCTATCGAAGATCGCAGAGGGCTTGTCGGGTGCATTCCGCTTTACAAGATAGCCGGCGCCGCGGCAGAGGCTGGTAAGAGTCTCGATGAAGTTTACGAGATCGCCGAGCGATTCAACAATAATATGGCTACTCTGGCCGTAGCGATGAATTCGGCGACGCATCCTTCCACGGGTGATGTGCTTTTTGATCTGGCTGACGATGAGATGGAAATCGGCATGG
Source organism: uncultured Phycisphaerae bacterium (assembly GCA_965369915.1). GTDB lineage: Bacteria > Planctomycetota > Phycisphaerae > Sedimentisphaerales > Anaerohalosphaeraceae > CBDUSK01. Next base: position 6,743 of record CBDUSK010000063.1, on the reverse strand, counting down.
GCCAGCACGGAGAAGCAGGTACCGGCCCTTCAAAGATTCTCACCGCCGACAAAACAGCAGAGGTAATGCTCAACGGCCTCGTGTCTGCGATCAAAGCAAAATCCGGCGACAAGGTAATGGTGATCATTAACGGTGCAGGCGCCACAACCTTGATGGAGCTTTTCATAGTTCTTCGCGGTGTCAAAAAAGTGCTTGACCAGAGGGGTATCGTCATTGCCGCATCGAAAGTCGGTGAGTTTCTGACGGTTCAGGAAATGGCAGGCTTCCAGATGTTCATCGCCAAGATGGATGATGAGTTGTTGGATCTTTGGAATGCTTCGGCTGATACACCATATATGACGGTTCGTTAACAGCAGGAAATTGTTATGAGTAACACTATCGGAAATAAAGAAGTAATTGATATGATCCTTGGAGCGGTCGCCAGGATCAGGGAGAATCACGAGACACTTTCAAAGCTTGACGCGGCAACCGGAGACGGCGACCATGGCACTACGATGCTTCGATCCGTCAAGGCAGCCGAAGACACTATCAACGCTAACCCTGACGAACAGCTTAATGATTTACTGCATAAGATCGGGTGGGAGATAATGTCGGCTGACGGCGGTTCAACCGGGCCTTTGCTCGGTTCGTTTTTTATGGGTATGAGTGAGGCGGTCGATGGCGTGTCGGAGCTTGACAGTTCGGCTGTTGCAGAGATGATCATCGCAGGTGTCAACAAGATGCACAAACAAAGCCGTGCCCAGGTTGGCGATAAAACGATGATGGATGCAATGCTGCCTGCTGTCTATGCTTTACAGGCAGCCGATAAGGGTGCGACCGTGCAAGAGATACTAAAGCAAGCCGCAAAAGCTGCAAGTGACGGTGCCGATGCCACCAAAGATATGAAGGCTAAATTCGGTCGAGCCCGAAATCTTGGCGATCGGGTAATTGGTCATAAAGATCCGGGAGCGGTTTCTATCTCGCTGATCTTTCAGGGTTTTTATGATAGCTTCAATAATTAGAGAAAATATTCAAAAAGAAAGTTAATATTATGGCAGACAAAGATGGCAACAAAGACGCAAAAGATTACGGGATCGGTGTCCCGCCGGCAAAGAAATCGTTTTTCCTCAAGGGACTCGATCATGTCGACTGGGGAATAAAGGATCGTATGGGCCGGATATTTAACAGTAAGTCCGGCAATACTGTTATGCTTGCTTTTGACCATGGCTATATCATGGGCCCGACTTCCGGTTTAGAACGGATCGACCTTACGATAGTGCCGCTCGTAGAGCATGCCGATTGTATAATGTGCACGCGAGGAGTGCTGCGTTCCTGTATTCCGCCGGAAGTTAACAAGCCGGTATCGCTTCGTTTCTCTGCCGGGTCGACAGTATTAGGCGAGTTGAACGATGAGGTTATCTTAAACCATGAAGAAGCGATACGCCTCAATGCCTCGGCGATGGCGATCATGGTGGCAATCGGCAGCAAGTACGAAGCCAAGACGATCGAGAACCTGGTCAGAACATCTGACATGGGCGCAAGATACGGCATCCCAACTTTGGGAGTAACCGCTGTCGGAAAAGAACTTGTTCGTGACAGCCGGTATCTTTCTATGGCATCTCGCGTCTGTGCGGAAAACGGCGCTACGTTTGTAAAGACATACTATTGCGAAGAAGGTTTTGAGAAGGTAACCGCTGCTTGTCCCGTGCCGATAGTTATCGCAGGCGGCAAAAAGTTACCCGAACTGGACGCTTTGACAATTGCGTACCGAGCGATCCAGCAAGGCGCTGCCGGGGTCGATATGGGCCGTAACGTTTTCCAGGCCGATGCGCCAGTAGCAATGTTAAAGGCTGTCCGCGGAGTTGTACATGATGGATTAAAGCCCGAAGAAGCATTGGACATGTACAATACGATTAAAAACGAAGGATAATCATTGTTTGTCGGAATCTTTTTATAAAGGAAGATAGATATGGAAAAGTTTAACAGAAGAGAAGTCATGGGTATTGCAGCAGGGGCAACTTTAGCTGGTTCAGGACTTTTAAGTGGATGCAAAGACAGCGACAAGGAGAATAAAATGAGTACGGCGAAATCTAAGTATCGACAGTATAAAAACGAAGATTTCTATAAAGCCGACGGATCGTTCGATACCACAAAGGCCAAACAGGCTTACTATGAGATGATGGAGTATTTCAATTATCCCATCGTTGACCGTCTCAAGGGCGAAGAGTTCTGGGCGATCGATTTTGGGCTTGGCAGATTTACAGAGGTTGGTATGGCCGGTATCTTCTGGGTTAATAATCTTGAAGATAACTATTTCGGGCATGAGATATATCTGCTGCCGGGCCAGAGGATCCCTGAGCATGGACACGATAAAACCGCCAAAGCCGGGCCGAAGATGGAAGCATGGATGCCCCGCAATGGTACTATCCATATCTACGGCGAGGGCACGCCGACATCCGGTGCAGATGCCGATATCCCCGAAGCTGAAAAGCAGTACTGGATAGCAAAAACCAAAAAGAAACTTATGCCTGGCGAGATAGGCCAATTGGAAAAGGCAGGAGCGATGCACTGGATGATGGGCGGTGATGAGGGAGCTATTGTAAGCGAATTCGCAACGTACCATGACGGTGACGGGCTAAAGTTCAGTAATCCGAATGTTAAATTCTAATGACAATTGCGATTATGTAAATTATTAAATGTAGTTGCTGGTATATGGAGATGGTATGCTCAAAAGAGCGGTAACAGTGGTCGTATTTATTTGTATACTGAATTCAAATGTGTTTGCGGAAATGACTTATTTTGCCCATGACGGCAGGCTCGATACAGTTGCTCAGATGGGCAAGGGCAAAATGGTTGGCAATGGCACCGTTGACAAAATCAATTCTATGGGAGACAAAAAGTTCGGCGGTGCCTGGAATGTGCAATTTTCAGGGGTAATGGATGTTGCAAAAAAAGGAAAATACGAATTTGTCCTTAGTTCTGATGACGGCAGCGCACTCTACATAAACGATAAGCAGGTCATTATAAATGACGGCCTTCATAGTACTTCAAGCAAGAGTAATTCTATCAAACTAAAGGCGGGCAAACACCAGATAAACCTCCTTTATTTCAATAATAACGGCGGCCATGCCCTAAGTGCAACCGTAAAAGCCCCTAAAGAAAAACCCATGGATCTTGCGTCAGTTTGTTCGGCAAGCAAGAAAAAGCTACATCTAGCGGCTCTTAAAGAAGCAGCACGCGAAAGAAAAGCTGCGGCACACGAAAAAAAGGCTGCTGCTAGTAAGAAAGCTCTTATTGATATGGCGAATCCTGACGCTTTGATACTCTCAATAAAGCACATTCTAAAGAACAGGCCCCGTGAATATAAAAACGGTCGTACATTTATTAAGCAGGCCAAGGCATTTAAAGAAAAAATACCTGAATTAATGGACAAGTTAAAATCAGGTAACCCCCAAGCTGCTAAGGCAATAGAAGAATACGGCAAACTCAAATATACCGCCCTGGTCACTGAAAACCCTTATGTGGATTTCGACGAAGTTCTGGTAGTACTCACAGACAAAATAGCAAAAAAACCAAACTGGCTCGGAACCCATACGATCAACCCCAAGGGTTATAAAAATAAAATTGCCCGACTGAACTTGAAAACAGGGAAAATCACAGACGTTTACAAGCCCGAAGACGGATCACTGATATGTGAACTGGACCTGCACTATGACGGGGGCAAACTTCTATTCTCCCAGCCAGACAAAAGTAATAAGTACCAGGTAATGGAGATCGGTATCGATGGTTCAAACCTACGTCAGGTTTCTACGATTGAAGGCGAATATGTCAATAACTACGGCGGTATATACCTGCCAAGCGAAAAAATCGTTTTCAGTTCAACCGCTCCCATGATTGGTGTGCCCTGTATAGGTGGCAAACAAACGGTTCCAAATCTATATTTGATGGATACTGATGGCCAAAACACTCGACAGCTTACGTTTGAGCAGGATGCTGACTGGTATCCTACTGTGACCGCTGACGGCAAGATCATGTATCTTCGCTGGGAGTACACCGACATCATGCATTACTACTCAAGGATCATGATGACGATGAATCCTGATGGTACCAACCAGCGTTCTATTTACGGTTCACAGAGTTTGTGGCCCAACGCTATGTTCTATGGGCGTCCGGTGCCTGGTGAGCCCGGTAAATTTTCGGCAGTAGTTTCAGGCCATCACGGTGTCGCAGGAACCGGCAAGCTTACAATTTTTGATACCAACAAGGGTTTTACTCATGCCGATGGTGTGGTTCAGTATATTCCCGGTTACGGCAAAGAGGTTACGCATGTCACAGTAGATCAGCTCTACCCAACAGTTAAGAAAGAACTGTTAACAATATTTCCTGATCTTCAGAAAGTTGTCACAAAGCTGATTAACGAAAACATGCCAGAGGCCGCCCGAAGCGGCAAAGATTATCACGAGCTGAATAACAACTTTTTCAACAACTGTTATCCCAGACTCCGTGATTACTATCCGCATGAGATGGCGTTGGATATTGACCAATTAGCTAATGGCGTTTACCCGCAGTTCTATCAGCCATACCCTGTCAATGGCCAGTATTATTTGACCGTTGCTCAACTGACACCAAACAGTGACTGGGAACTCTATCTGGTCGATACATTTGACAACTTTGTGCCGATAGAGTCAGACGATGCTGCCAATTATAAATACATGGTCGAGCCATACCCGCTGAAAAAACGTCAGCGTCCGCCGGTTATCCCTGATCGTGTAAATCTCCATGACAAAGAGGCTACCTGTTATATTCAAAATATTTATATAGGTCCCGGATTAAAGGGGGTTCCTGAAGGAACGGTTGACACTCTTCGAATCTTCACGTATGCCTATGGTTACTACAAACTGGGCAGTCACCATCATATTGGAATTGAGAGCGGATGGGATGTAAAACGCCTGCTTGGCACAGTCAAAGTAGAAAAAGACGGATCGGCAACATTCAAGATCCCTGCCAACACAACTATCTCCCTTCAACCGTTGGATAAAAAGGGCCGTGCTATACAACTGTTCCGCAGTTGGTTTGTAGCCATGCCGGGAGAGAATCTTTCCTGTATTGGCTGCCATGAATCTCCAAGTGCGCCTCCCGTTTTCACCAAAGCTATAGCCTCAAATAAAAAACCGCAACTGATCACTCCGTATCGCGAGCGTGTGGAGGGTTTTTCATTCAGTGCCGAGATCCAGCCGGTTCTTGATGCATACTGTGTACGTTGTCATGACGGCAGCGATCCTGAGAAACCTGATTTCAAAAATACAACTATCGCCAAGCCAGATGTTTTTAGTGCGAACTTCAGCAACTCTTATTATGCATTTCATAAATATTTCCGTCGTCCGGGACCGGAAAGTAATGGACTTATGGGCAAACCCTATGAGTTTCACGCTTCTACCTCTGAAGGAATTCAGCTTCTTTCAAAGGGACATCACGGTGTTAATCTGGACGATGAGTCATGGCGAAGACTATACACGTGGGTCGATCTCAACGTACCGTTTTATGGAAGCTGGACGACCACATACTGCGCCGATGAAGAGCGTAAAAAACATACCGAAGATATCTCTGCCAAGGCAGCGGCTCTGCGTTCGAAATATGCACTGGTTGATTCAGACTGGGAATACACTCCTGCTAAGCCTTATCCAGTGACGGTAAACAAAACCAAAGGGCCCGAAAAGAGCGATCCTGTCAGTGTGTCGGCTCAAAACTGGCCGTTTGATGCCCCACAAGCTAAACAATTACAACTCAAAGCCGGAGCAAAACAAAAGAAGGAAATCGATCTTGGAAACGGACTTAAGATAACGATGGTTCGGATACCTGCTGGCGAGTTTGTTATGGGAAGCGATGAAGACACTCCCCAGGAGCAGCCGCAACACAAAGTTAAGATCGAAAAAGCTTTCTGGATTTCCGAAAATGAGATCAACAACAAATTGTTCTTCGCATTTAAACCTGATCACGATGCCAGTATATTTGACCAGCAATGGAAGGATCACGTCCGTAATGGTTACTATGCAAACTACGATGAGCAACCGACTGTTCGAATGAGTTGGAACGACGCAGTTGACTTCTGCCGGAGGATATCTAAAAAGACAGGGCTTAAAGCCGCTCTGCCTACTGAGGCTCAGTGGGAATGGACCTGCCGCGCAGGAAGCAAAAAGGCAATGGCATTTGGATCAAAGGAATCGGATTTCAGCGATTACGCCAATCTTGCGGACAAATCAATTGAAAAGTTTGCCGTCAGCGGTGTCAACCCCACCTTCAGTTCAAAGCTCGTGAATAACCCGATCTTTGACTTTATACCAAGAATTTCTGAATACAACGACAAGCAGTTCCTCATCTCCGGGACAAAACAGTATCAACCAAACATTTGGGGTGTTTATGACATGCACGGTAATGTTGCTGAATGGACACGCAGTGATTATGTCAGCTATCCATACTTGCCGGATAACAGCAACTCCATGGACCCAGCGACTGAAAAGGTTGTCAGGGGCGGTTCATTCTTTGACAGGCCATACCGGGCAACATCGAGTTATCGCCTGGGATACTCTCCATGGCAGGGAGTCTTCAATGTTGGATTCCGTGTAGTGATCGAGGACTGATAATGAGGTACGTCATTTTAGTTTTGTGCCTGAGTTTGTCTGTAATGGCCGAGGAGCGATATCTTTCGCCTGCCGATATTGCGATTTCGTCCGATGGATCGGTTCTGTACCTTGAGACAGGGTTGG
>CBDUSK010000062.1:0-7973 GCA_965369915.1 uncultured Phycisphaerae bacterium | reverse complement strand
GTTCCGAAGTCGGGTACGTTGTGTCTGCTCGGCCTCGGCGGTTTGGTTTTAAGAAAAAAGAAATAGATTTTTCACCTACGGCCTAAATATCATTTTTCCCATCGCCACTTGCCTGAAGCTCTCCTGCAAGTCAGTATAAATAGAAGTACAAAAGCAAGAACGCCAAAACCCCACCGGACAAGATGGTTCTCCGTCTGAGAGCATGGCCAAGCTTCTCTTTGTATCCTGCCGAGTTAATACCATAACTCCTTATTACGCAATGGGTTAGCTTTTCAAAAATTCTTCTGTAATCGTTTGGCACAGGCCGGTTTATATCTTATATTTTAAATGACAATTGAAAGATAAAAATTGATTGCTGAAACGATGATTTAGGGGAAATCCTATGCCGTGGAAACGAAACAATCTGATTTTTAACTTTTACAGGCCTTGCTATAACGCACAGGCTCGTGGTCCGCCGTCAAGGCAAGGGGAAACCGTTTATAACGGCATCAGGCCCTTTGCCATGACGGACCGGGCCGTTTGACATTAATAAACGATCGCCGCGTACCCGACACTGTCTTCGCTCGACCGCCCCAATTTCCGCTCCATCACTTCGTTGCTGTGAGTATGCCCAAGAAGTACGCCTTCGCTCCTGCCGAGCTCTTTAGCAGTGGCGATAAGAACCGCCGTCGCACCGGGACCGCAGGCGCTTCCTTTTTCGACCGCCGTTTCCAGGAGCTCATGAGGCTCCATCTTCAGCGCGAGGTCGATAAATTCCTTGTCGTTAGTTTCCTTGGCCCAGTCGATGCCCCCCTGGCCGACCCCTGCCGGAGTAAAACCATAACCAGGACCATAGTGAGTAAGGTCAGTCGATGCTATACAGACGATCTTTTTGTCCTTGGTTTCGGAAATGATCTTTGCGATATCGCTCCCGAGTTCGAGGTCGAATTCAGCCGAAGGCACTATGATCGGCACGATCTTCGCCTCGGGAAATAAATGCTGGATGAACGGCACCTGGACCTCGATACTGTGTTCGGTCCTGTGGGCGTCCGGGTCGGAAACTACATTGCTTTCTTTAGCTATAATTTCCGCTAATTCCTCGTCGATATCTATCTGCCCAAGCGGCGTTGCCCAGCTGCCTTTGTCGTAAATAACCGCCTTTCTCCCGAGATACCTGTGAGCGGCCCCGAAGATTATGAAAGTGTCAACCTTACCGTTGACCTGTTTTATCGCTGAAAATACCAGCCCCGCAAGGTCCCCGCTGAAAAGCCATCCTGCATGAGGGACTACTCCTCCCACGATCCGGTCGGGAAGTTTCCCGCCTGCCGGCGCCGCCGACAGGCATTCCTTGACCTCGGCAAGGCACTCACTGGCGCTTTCGGGGTAAAATCTATTCACTGCCGCCGGTTTTCTCGGGCCCATATTCAATCTCCTGCTTGCAATTACTGGATTTGGCGGTTATCATACTTTCAAGTTGAAATGCCCCGGCTGGGAACTGAATATAATATTATTGTAATATTGTTACGGGAAAAAACAATGACTTCTAAAAATAAATTGTCACAGGTCGCCGTGGTTATGGGTTCTGACAGCGACCTTCCGGTCATGAAAAGCTGTATAGATCAGCTCACCGAATTCGGCCTGGAACCCATCGTTCGGATAATTTCCGCCCACCGTACGCCGGATATCGCCGCAGAATTTGCCGATACCGCAGCGGAAAAAGGCATAAAGGTCATTATCGCCGCCGCGGGGATGGCCGCTCATCTGGCAGGGGCTCTTGCCGCCAGGACCGCTTTACCCATTATCGGTGTTCCACTCGCCGCCTCAGGCGCTCCCGCCGGACTCGATGCACTGCTCAGTACCGTTCAGATGCCGCCCGGCGTGCCGGTTGCCACTGTGGCCATTGGAAAACCAGGCGCTAAAAACGCCGCCGTACTTGCACTGCAGATCCTGGCTTTGAGCGACAAGGACCTCGCACAAAAACTCGACGATTTCAGAAAGGCCCAGACAGCAAAGGTTATTGAAAAAGACGCGGCGATTGATTAATTCGACATAAAAAAACGCACCGCCCATTTGGGAGCAGTGCGTTTTAATTTCAGTTTACTTCCAACCGATCCGGTCAATGCACTTCGAGCACCGAGTTAAGTTCGCCGAACGGATTCAGTTCGGTGTTTTCATTATACGGGTCCTGCTGCCACTGCCCGTCAACGACCAGACGATAGCGGTATTTGCCGCTGGCCATAGGAAGCTTGATCTGCCAGACCCCGTTTTCGTTGACCTTTGTCAGCGGAGTCTTTTCCGGCTGCCAGTTATTAAAGTCCCCGGCGATCTGAACGCTCTTGGCCCTCGGATATAAAGTCACGAACATTACAGCATCTCCAATTTGACGGACGCCGTAAAATTCGGCGATCTTGGCGTCAAAGTCCTTCGGTTCGGCCTCCCTTGGTGCAGCCGGGGTTTCCACTGAGCTTAGCAGCTCTTCGGCACTGGCGCTGATCGCCTCAAGCTTGGACTGCAAAGTTCCAACAAGTTCGGCCCGGTGGAGCTGCGTATCCGTTCCTATAAGTTCGTCCGCAAGCGACTGAAAATTCCTGTTCCCTTTGCTCGCGGCATCGTATTCGCCGATAGGCTGACCGAGACTTGCGGCTTCTTTGAGTTTGGTATTGAAATTGACGACCGTCTTGAACATCTGCCCGGAAAAATGCTTCCGAAGTTCGCCGAGTATCTCCCTGCCCATCTTGGTTCGGATATCGTACATACTCGGAAGAATCATGACATTGATCTCCTGAGAGCACTGTCCGCAGAGCACATGAAGAGTCTCGAGCTGCTTGCTCAGTCCGTGCAGCGAGAAATAGCCCATCTCTACGGGCACGATCACATCTGTCGCAGCCCGTATAGCATTGAAAGTCAGCAGACCTACTGATGGCGGGCAGTCAATGACGATATAGTCATAATCATTTTTTATCTGTTCGAGAATTTTCTTTAAACCGTTTTCGCGGTCTGCGATCCCGGACATCTGCTGGTCGAAAGCCGCAAGGTCAATACTGGCAGGAGCAAGTTCAAATCCGTCGGAGATTTGCCAGAGGATCTCGGAAAGCCTCAAAGGCTCGCCCCGGCCGTGACTGATCAGAACATCGTAGATACTTTGCTCTATCTGTTCCTCTGGTACGGCCAGACCGACTGCGCAGTGCGACTGAGGATCCATATCGACAAGAAGGGTCTTTTGGTCTCTGCCGGCAAGGGCACTGGCCAAGTTGATCGATACCGTTGTTTTACCGCATCCGCCTTTTTGATTTATTATCGCTATTGTTCTCATAGTCTCTCCCTATGCCAAACCTGGCTATAGTGTTTTTGCTCTTTTTTCTCAGGATAAATACCTATAGACCCGTATTTAAATCGGCTAATAATATTAATAATCTTTAAGTTTTTTATCGGACTAACCCATAAAAATCGCAAATAACAGTATTAGTGTCCGCTTTTTTCAGCCGGATACGGACATAAGCCCGGCATGATGACAGATTGGGAGAATTCAGAAACGTCTTGACTGCAGTGCATTCGGTTTGGCCGGGACACCGGCATTTTCAGTATTGTTTTGCCTGATAACAATATAAGCCTGGACATTGCCATCCTAACACCTCGCCCTTTGGCTCTGTTAAAAATATGAACATCCGTGTAAAAACCTAAGCTGTTCTTCCGGCTGAAATTTACGTCCCAGTATTAAAAAGACAGTCAGAAAAAATTATTAATTAATACTGAAACTAATACTATTATACAAGATCGTTGGCGTTTTCCAACATTTTCTTCACAAAATCTAAAAATTGTGCGGCCTCTGCGCCTCCGGCAACCTTGTGGTCAACTGCTAACGTAAGGTTTAAAAGTTTCCTGACTTCTATATCCTTTCCAACAGGCACATAACTATCCGCTATTTTGCCGACGCCGAGTATGCTGCACTGGCCGGGAACTACTATCGGAATGAATATGTTTATCCCGAACTTACCGAGATTGATCACAGTAATACACCCTCCTTGCCGGTCTTTATCAGAAAGACCGGATGTTTTGGCCCGGGAAACAAGTTTTTCTCTACAGGCCGCTATCTCAGAAACTCCCTTGCTGTCCGCATCTTTGATAATAACTCTTATTGGCTCGTCAAAACCTTCAACCGCCAAAGACACATCGATCTTTTCCGCCAGTAAAATGCTGTCTTTTCCTAATTGACCTCTCATTACAGGAAATGACTTAAGACCCAGCCCCACCGCTTTGATAATAAGATCGTCGAGCAGTATCCGGGCGTCTTGGGCCTCATTCAGTTCGGCCTGTAGTTCACAAAGCCCTGTTACATCCGCCCTGGTATTCAAATAAAAACACGGTATCCGAAGCTTTGACTGCAAAGCCGCTGCCCCTGCCGAAACCTGTCTTTCGCTAAGTGCTATTTTTTCTCCAAAGCCGCGGGCCTGTTTCAAGACGACCCCGCCCCGGAGACTTGATACATCCTTGTCTTCTGCAGCCGGTTCCGGGACCGTCTTTGCAGAGCCTGCGCCGGACTTGAGAGAATCGATATAGTCCTGAGTTATCTGCTCGTCTTCGGCGCCGATCAACATCATCGCTGTATGGACCTGGACCGTTTGGTCTTCGCTGACCAATATCTTCTTTACAAAACCGTCCACCGGAGATTCCAGTTCAAAAGTCGCTTTGTTCGTTTCCACCTCAAAAACACTGTCCCCGGCCTTGACCTTGTCGTCGATGCGGACAAGTATCTTTAAAACAAGCCCTTCTTTCATCGATTCACCAAGCTTCGGGAGCCTTATCTGTTCTGCCATTACTGATACCTCGTTCTGTAGGATACTTCACTCGATATTACAGGGAACCAAACCCCGCCAAATCCCTCAAATGGTTACTTTGCTATTTTATCCGCATAAACAATAGTTTCAATACCCTTTCGGCCCAAAGCCGATATTAGGCCTTTAACCGCCCTTAAGGACGTCTCCGGGAAAAAATATTTACTTTTTTTCAGATTTCCGCCCCGAATCAGCCGATTTAAATGATGGGTAATTAAGACCGAATTGAAGCGGTACTGACGAAACAAAAGTCAATTTGAGATATTGGCAGGAGTTATTATGATCAGCGAAGATGAAATTATGAAATGGATGCGTGAAAAGGTCAAGACCGACGGGTTTTCGGACGCCGCGACTCTCGCTGAGGAATTCCTCAGAACACACGATGTAAAAAATGCACTCGACCCGGAGTTCTCAAGGACCCTCGACGCAGGGTTCAAGATCGCCCAGGAAGTGCACGGTTTCTGACCGGCCGGAGTAAACCAGGCGTTTTACGAAAAATACCGCTGCAACAAAGTAATTGCCGAAAGCTCCGATGTCCCCGGCATCCCCCTGCAAGTGATGTAATGCCCCCTGCTGCCTTAAACGGCGTTGTAGTATTATTTTCCCAGATCTTTCTGTGCCCAGATAGATACCCCCGCCCCCGCCAGCAGAACCAGGCCGAAAAGGATCTGAACCAGGCGGAGTGTCTCGGCAAAAACAAAATGCGAGACCGCCAGCACGGTAAAAGGACTTGCCAAAAGCACCATCGCAGGGATCGTCGCACCGATTCGCTTTATCGAAAAATAGTACAACACGTGCCCTATTGCTATACACAATATCCCGGAAACCACAATATACAGCCAGAGCGTTTTAGGCATTTCGAGACACCTGCCGGGTTGACCAAAAACAAAACCCAGCACACAAAGACCCAGAACCGTATAGATGCTTACCACCGAAAACCCCACCCGAGAATCCACATCCTTAAGCGCGATCTTTACCGTTATCGTATAAACCGTCCACGACAGGGACCACAAAAAAACCAGAACTACACCGGTTAGCGTCCTGTTTGCGGCAAAACCCTCTTCAAAGACCAGCACTCCGATCACACCGAGAACGCTTAACGCTATCCCCAGCCAGAAACGACCGCTCCTGAGTAACCCTCTCTCCTCGGCAAAGAATAACATCGAAAACCCCGCTATCCAGATCACCGAAGACTTCGCCAGCAGATTCATAAACGCAGGCTCAATATAATAAAAAGCTCCCGCCCACAAACTTTGCATGACGATATTGGCGATCGCCGGGGCCAGGGCTGCCCGGAAAACCCTTTTCTCGAACCGGCCGTCGCGGATCACGAACAACAAAAACGGCAGCCAGAAAAGACACGCCGCCAGATATCTCAGCATGTTCTGCGTCCACAGATCGATAAATCCCGCCAGATATCTTATGACTATAGGTCCCGCGGTCCAGAGAACCAACCCCGCGATAACCGCAGCCGTTGCTTGTATATCAAATCTTCGTCCGTTCATGGTTTATTTGCCGATATCGCTCTTGGATTCAGATGGCTAAAGTTTTCTTAAATCCCTTACGGGAACCGAAACGGTATTGGGCCGTTGTTTTAACCAACACTTCATTATCGTCGATGTCTATCTCAATACTCTTGTCAGGTTCCCTGCTGCGGATCACATTCGCCAGCAATATCGCCTTTTCCACGCCGTCCCCCGTCTGGTAATTCGCCACCTCATCAGGTTGACCGAGGCGCTTACCGTCATATATAGACTCGTTATCCATCCTGCCGAGCTCTTCGTAAACCTGTTCGATGGTTTTATCTTTTAACGTTTCTATCGAAACCGGATTGCGTTCTATCGCGGCCTTTATAAAAGGCTCCCATTCGCATCGCGACATATCCCGGTACGCATAAAACGCAAGGTCAGCCGTGACATTGTCCCTGCGGATGCTCTCTAAATACTCGATTATCTGCTCGGCGCTCTGATCGACGGATATTTTTATCGGTTCGGTTTTGACTCCGCTACCTTCGGGCTTCGGCAATCGCGGCTCCATATGCACGAAAGAAAGCAACTCGTCAACAAAAACTTCCGGCTCCGGCACAAACGGTTTGAGATACTTGACGGTCGCCTGCTTTTGTTCTGCTTGCCTTATGTCGATCTTCTCATAATTTATATATGCCATAAACTGCTCACAGCACAGCCGCTCCACATTCTTATAAGGCGTATAGTCTTCGTCAGATACTTCATCAAGCAGCTTATTGAATGTTTCCTCCGATATCCTCAGGCTGCTGCCGTGCTCGTAATGAAACAGTACTTCGGCCTTGACGAACATCGACTCGCCTCGCCGGTGCCGGCAAAACTGAAAATACTTTTGATATTTCGGGTTGCTCCTTAAGAAATTCGCAAGTACCAGAGAGTTCAGTTCCGTCGAAAGGTACTTGCTTAGCCGATCGTAAAAATATTCGTAAACATCCGTCTCTATCGTCGAAGCTCCCAGGCAGTGAACATAACCCGTCGAATGGGCTACTATTATCACCTGCTCGTTCCGCAATGCACGCTGGGCCTTCTCGGTCAGGGCGGTACCGTTAAACCACATCGATTTTGTTACTATCCTGCGGTTATTCGAAAGAACTCCGTCCTGAACATCAAAAAAATTCTGCGAATGCAGCGGCGTCAGTATCATGTAAATATCTTCCAGCGGAATCCCGCAGACTATAAACGCCGCCGCCGCGTATAAAGTCGCCAGCGATACGCATTCACCCGCTCCTGTTGTATATCCATCTTTCCGATGAAATGCCGTCATCGCTTCGACCGTTTCGGTCTTCCAGTACGGGATAATATCCCCGTTGTACTTGTCCAGCCCGAAATGCCTGCGTATATCAACATCAAAATAATACTTATCGCCGTGATAACCGAATAACGCATTGCTTTTGGCGATCTCTTCAGGAGAAATTATCCCCTCGAAACGCTTCATCTCAACGTCTTTATTGGTAAGGCCCCATGTATCCAGATCGAGATTAAATTCATAATTATCCATGATGAACTGTTTTAATCGCATCAGTTTCTTATAAGGACTCTTGCCCTGAAGCTTTTTAAAGCAGTCTTCCTCTCGCCACCGCCATATGACAGGGCTCATTATGTTCGCCAGCACCAGGCTGTACATCAGTTCCGGAAATAC
>CBDUSK010000061.1:0-7994 GCA_965369915.1 uncultured Phycisphaerae bacterium | reverse complement strand
TTTCTGGTATTCTGTTACAAAGGATATTTGGAAAGGATTCGTAATGGCGATTCGAATAGCTTTGGCACAATTCAACGCTACGGTAGGTGATATCGCAGGCAATGTTGGCACGATGCGCAGGCTCTACGCCGAAGCCCTGGAAGCAAAAGTCGATCTTCTTGTATTTCCGGAGATGTGCGTATGCGGCTATCCGCCCGAGGACCTGCTGCACAAGGAGCATTTCCTGGCCGACAACGTCGAAGCGGTTGAACGGCTGGCGGCCGATTGTCCGAAAATCGTCATTATCGCAGGCTTTCCCGAGATGAACGAACAGGCCTGTTTTAATTCTCTCGCCGTATTGCAGGATGGAAAGATAAGCCGGATTTACCGCAAGACGGCACTGCCGAATTACGGGGTCTTTGACGAGCAAAGATATTTCCAGCCGGGTACGAAAGCCGGAGTTATCGACATTAAAGGATTCGCTATTGTCCTTACGATATGCGAAGACATCTGGCAGATCGAGAAACTGGATAAGCTCTTAAAGGACACACCGGACAAGGACATCATCATAAACATCTCTGCTTCACCTTTCCATGCCGGCAAGCTCGACCGGCGGTGCGAGGTCTTCAGCTCTTGTGCCAGGCATTTCAAATGTGCGCTTGCGTATTGCAATCTTCTCGGCGGACAGGATGAACTGGTGTTCGACGGGCGAAGCATGTTCTTCGATTCAGCCGGCAGGGTGGTAAGCCGGGCCGAATCCTTCGCTGAAGATATGCTGATCGCGGATATTCAACCCGGAGACGGTACCCCGGCAACGATAGCCAATGTTAAAGCAGCGGCCGAATTCCCCGAAACCGCCTCGGTCGATACCGTCTCGGAAGTCTACGATGCACTTGTATTAGGCACACGAGACTACGTACGCAAGAACGGATTTGACAAAGTGGTGATAGGTCTTAGCGGTGGGATCGATTCTTCGCTTACCGCGGCGATAGCCGTTGACGCCTTAGGGGCCCAAAACGTTGTGGGCGTTACAATGCCATCCCGGTTCAACAGCACCGAAACCATAAACGACGCCGAAAACACCGCGGCGAATATGGGCATTGAGTTCCATACGGTCCCGATCGCCGAGATACTCGAAAAGTTCGATAAGACATTGGGCATCGTCAGGGGCTGGAGCGACGACGGCATCGCCTATGAAAACCTCCAGGCTCGTATCCGTGGCGGAATTTTAATGTCGCTCAGCAACCAGTTCGGATACATGGTATTGACCACCGGAAACAAGAGCGAAACCGCGGTGGGGTATTCGACGCTTTACGGCGACACTGCCGGGGGCTTTGCCGTCATAAAAGACGTGCCGAAAACATTCGTTTATAAGTTAAGCGAATACGTAAATAAGCTCCGCGGAAAAGAACTCATCCCGGTAACTGTCATAACACGTCCGCCAAGCGCCGAGCTTCGTGAAAACCAGAAGGATACCGATTCTCTTCCGGATTATGATCTGCTCGATAAGATACTCACAGGCTATATCCAGGAAGATAGATCGGTCGGGCAGCTTTGCTCTCAGGGACTCCCCGACGACGTCGTCAGCCGCATCGTACGTCTTGTCGATCGCAACGAGTACAAAAGACGTCAGTCTCCGCCGGGGGTCAAGATCACACCGAAATCCTTCGGAAAAGATCGGCGTATGCCGATAACAAACCGCTATACTTCAAGTTAAAGGGCATATGGGCCGAAAACGTATTTGCTTAAAGTGACCCGGGTTTGTTGCCGATATAATAAGGTGAAATCACGGAGTTTTTCACGCATCCGGAAAAGAAAAGTATTTTGCAGAACCTGTTTAGCAGCAGTCCTGATGACGACGCGGAATGATTACCGACTCAGGTTAAAAAATATTTAAAATTGTTAAGGTGAAAAAAATGCTCGAAACAAAAGATATTATGGAAACAAATGTCATAACCGTTACTGAACAGACTCCTGTCCATGAGGCGATCGATATCCTTGCCGAAAATAAGATCACCGGGCTTCCGGTGATCGATGGAGACAACAGGCTTGTCGGGATCGTCTCGGAAAAGGACATTCTGATAATGGCGTATCATAAGATAACCCATACGTGCGACGAAGTTGTGAACTCCAGGAAGATCAGTGACGTGATGACCTCGGAAGTGGTCTCGTTCCAGCTTGATGATAACCTGGCCGATATCTGCCAGGTTATCATGAGCAATCCTTTCCGGCGCGTGCCGGTAGTCGATGACGACGGCAGGCTGGTAGGGCTTGTCAGCAGAAAAGATATCATCTTCTTCGCTTTTAGCAAAAAAGAAATTGCCAACCAGGCATAAAGGCGAACGGATACTTCATAATTCGACGGCCGTTACCTCTAAGGTCTTTCTTCGTTAAGCAATGACCAAAAGGAACGTCAAGTTCTCTTCTCATGAAGAGTTTTGTTCAGGAAGTGTCCGACGATAAGGACCGCAACGAGTAGAACCATCAGCACCGCGGCGGCATAAGAACTGTAAGATGCGACCCGCTCGTGGAAACCTCGCAAAAAAACTGCCCATCCGAAGATAGCCGCATAAGTACCGGCCAGTACCACCGTGATATTGACCCAAAGACGAAGACCGAGCATAAATCCGATCACACAGCCGATCATCGGACCGGTCATCCAGAACGGAAACCAGACAAACACGAACAGCCCGGCGATCCCGTATTTTCTGATCCTTGGTTTATGTGCCTCAGCTTTCTGCCGGATCTTTTCGAACATCGTCTTGAGCCGGCCGATCACGAGCAGATGGTTCCAGCTTAATACGAACAGCGGGAAAAAGATAAGCACCATGATCGACTCGGTACAGATACACACTGGTATTACGGTTCCGTGCCCGAATCCCATCGAGTATCCGAAGGCCATTCCCGCGGCCCGGCCGAAAAGAATATGCGTAGCCGTCATCCCGATCAGCAACTGTGATTCCTCCGGAGATACCAGCAGCTTAACGCCGAGCCAGAGCGTGTACATAAACGCGATCCCAACCCCGGCAAGCAGCAGCCGCCCCTCGGGTGTGTGAAGCAGCGTTACCTTCAGATGGTTCATCCGCTCGCTGTTATCTTGGCCGTTATTCATATCCGCCATTATAAGCAAGTAGGCCTCATTTGACAATATTTTGAAATACCCCGGCCTCAGCCGCGGATGGCCGCTTATTTGCCTTTGGTGTAAGAGGTCAGCAGCAGATCTTCGTCCTGAATGAGACCAATGCCAGGCGCATAGGTTTTGTAACATTTCTCGTCGGGCTTGAGGCCGGACGTTTCTTCGACTTTGATGCAATTCCTGAATACCCCAGCCGGTGTCCTCAGCGTAACGTCATCTGCGATTATCTCGGCCCGATCCAGTGCATTGGGCGCTATCTCCTGGTAGTGTCTCGCACCGAGCAGGATCGTACCGGGCATTATGATCCCTGCTTTTGAGTCCTTCTCGTCGGCTCGCCATGCTCCGGAGTGCTTCACTATCTTGCCGTTTTCGTAATCATCGACCTCTTCGCCGAAATAGAACACGTCCCCGTGCCCTTTGCAGACGGCAAAAAAGTTCCTCGATACCTCTTTTAGTTCCCCGTCCTCTTCTTCTCTCTCTTCGATGATCCGTGTCTTTATACCGCCGACCTTCTTTGTTTTATTGAGGACAGTAATAACGACTTTTTCCCGCCGGCTTTGCAGTACGAGTTGATGGCCGGGCTTGAGACTAAAAAAGCGGTTACCGCCGGCCGAAGAGAACCTGCACTTATCCTGACAAAACGAATCGGTCCACTTTTTGGCCCGGCCGCTGGCGGATGTTGCTTTTTCAGGCGTCCTCTCCTTGACTTCGAGGACTTTCCCTTCCGGCGAGATTTCAACTTCATACTCCTTTTCCCCGGAGCGCATCTCCACATCATACTGGCCGACGTCTTTGCCTTCGACCTCCTTTTCGATTGCTATGATCACGCCCCCCGGCACCGCTTTGTCGATAGCTTTTCTTACCGCTGCCGGCAATTCAGACGCCTGGACGGCAATTTTCCTCTCCTGTACTTCAGCCTGAGATTTAGCCTCCTCCGCTGCCATCGACACAAACACGACTGCAATGACAATTACCCCAAACCACATTAATTTTCGTTTCATGATACATCCCCTTTACTAACACAACATTTGTTTAACTGACTTCTCCCTATTCGACATCAATAATCCTACTGCACCGGTTTCAATAAAGCAATAAAAAAAGAGGTAATCCGTCGACTGTGAATTATCGAAAGTGCTATTGTTGCAGGATATTTATCAGCGTATCTGTAAGCTCGGCCAGGGTTGGTTCTTCCGGCGATATTTTTTCGAGCGTTATGGCACCTGCCATTACGAAGATGAGCAGTTTGATCTGCGTTTGCAGATCGATATTTGTGCTCAACTGCCCTGCATCACGGCATCTTCCAAGCAGGTCCTCGTAAAACGCGGTGTACCACTGCCAGAACCGGCTGACCCGGTGCTGGATCCGAGGTTTTGCCTCCTGTGAATCGGCGGACAGACGCAGGATGAGCCTGCAGTTTATCCATTGGCCCGAGCGGTTAAGCTCGATAAGGCTGGAGACAAACCGGCGGAGCTGTTCGATAGGCTCAGCATCCCCGTCGAGCGATGCAGCAAGATTTTGATAATCGTCAATGATATTATCGAGCAGGTCTTCACTGAGACTGTCTTTGCTTTTGAAGTAGTGATAAAATGCGCCCTTTGTGATACCGGCCGCGGTGATGATGTCCTCGAGTGTGGTTCCTTCGCAGCCGTGCGTGCTGTATAAGGTCCCGGCGGCCTTGATAATACGTTCCTTCGTATCGGTTGTCTGTCTTGCCATTAGGTCTTTCCTTTATGGACCGACCGGACATAAAACCCGGAAGATGATCCGGTGCGGAGCTAACCCATTGCCATAAAGAATACAACGAGAAGAAGCACCGCCACCAGGGCAGTCATTATAACCAGGCCGACACGATAGCGGGTAACGATCTCTTCGTTGTAGAGATTCTCTTCGCCATTGTCCAGATCGACGGCGAGTCCCTGCTCTAACTGTTCGAGCGCACCGATATTGAACTTTTGACGGGCACGCAGGGGGGGCTGGCCGTCGCGTATGGCTTCCAGGTCGCCCAGCAGTTCTTCGACGTTCGTGTAGCGCTCTTTCTTTTTCTTGGCCATCATGACCTCGATGACCTCTGATATACCTGCCGAAAGCAGGGTGTTGATATGGTCCGGCGGAGTCAGCGGTTCTTTGAGGTGTTTTCTCATCACTTCCGAAGGTGTAGATGCTTCGAAGGGCACCCTGCCGGTAACCATGTGGAAAAGCGTAGCACCGAGGGCGTATATATCAGCCCTGCCGTCGATAGTGACCTCTCCGCGGATCTGTTCGGGGGCGATATAATATGGAGTTCCGAAGGCCTTGCCCTCTTCGTGTTTTGCCGCCTTTAGGTCGGAAGTCTCACGGGCCAGACCCATATCCGCAAGCTTTACGATCCCTTCGGTGTTTATCATGATGTTCTTGGGCTTTACGTCCCGGTGTATCATACCCTGGTCATGAGCGTGAGCCAGCGCGTTTGCGATCTGGATGACGACCTCGATGGCTTCGGGTTCCTTGAATACTTTGCCTTTTGAAAGGTCGTCATAGAGCGTCTTGCCCTCGACGTATTCCATGACGAAGTAATACAGTCCGCCGGCTTCGCCGACGTCGATGGCCTGGACGATATTGTTGTGATTAAGCTTTGCGGCTAATTTACCTTCTTTGAAGAAACGGCGGATATAGTCGGATTTTTCTGCAAATCGTCTGGGCAGGACCTTGATAGCGACGATGCGGTCAAGGCTGAGCTGCCTTGCCTTGTAGACAACGGCCATGGCCCCTGAGCCGAGTTTGCCGAGTACTTTATATCCGGGGACTTGGTTTGCGGCGGTTTTGCTTTCTGTTATGCTGGATTTGAGTCTTTCGGCCTGTGTTTCCGTGATGTATTCGAATTCAAGGAGCAGCTCTTCGATAGAAGTTGGTGTGGAGCGGTTTTTCCGCTCATTGAGACATTTTTTCAGTTCGTGCTCAGTGCAGAACCTTTGCTCGACAACCAGACGGCCGAAGAT
Organism: uncultured Phycisphaerae bacterium; assembly: GCA_965369915.1. GTDB lineage: Bacteria > Planctomycetota > Phycisphaerae > Sedimentisphaerales > Anaerohalosphaeraceae > CBDUSK01. The sequence goes on along the minus strand of CBDUSK010000061.1, from coordinate 1,904 downwards.
GGTATCGTGACTTGTGGAATCATTCCTTGACAAGTACTTTCTCCTTGATCTTTTGTGGACTGCTTTGGTAGCAATCGCACGGGCCAATTATCGAATTAAACATCCCGATGTCAAAGAAAAACTGACGCAGTTCGCTGCAGAAGTGACATTTATCGGAATACGAGGATTTGAGTTGATAACCTGCTTTAAGGGCCTTAGGCAGCAGTCCGGAAGGGCCCTCGATGAAAAGTGAATCGACCATTTCCCGGGTTTGCGGGTCGAACTGCTTCCACATGACATCCAGCGGAGTCTGGGTTACATTTCCGATGATAATACCGCTGCATTGTCCGCTGAAGACGTTTCCGTAGGGGTCGATGTGAACGCCTTTGGCGGCTAAGAAGTCCTGTTTGCAGTTCTCTGTGAAGCTTTCTGCCGGTTTCAAAGGCGAAAGGCCGGCTAATCTTTCCGAGGCTCTGCCGGTGAACCTGACGGGGTGATCGGCGATCGCAGATCTGTAGAGATCGAGGCGCTGAATTTTCGATATTTCGCGGATTTTACTAACAGGTTCCTGTAAATACTGTTCCCATCGAACGAGAACCCTTTGAGTACCGAGTATTTCTATGGCAGTTTCAACCAGCAGTTTGACCGGCTCCGGGTCGATATATTCGGCGTGGAAGGGGTCCCAACTGACCTTAAGGCGTTTCATACCGGCAGAGGCGAGGAATCTGAGCCTTTCTGAGATGAGTTTTTTGTCGACGGCCCAGAAACCGTTGGTCTCTATCATGTCCGGCGGGGTCAATTTCAGTGCTTTGGCCCGGGTCATCAGTTCGGCAAGGTGGTCATAATACAGGAACGGCTCACCTCCTGTAATGTGGATTTTCGGGTCATTATCGGCCAGATCCATTAGCGCTTCCCAGGCAGAAAGAGCGGTATCGAGGGGCATAAGGCCGGATTTGTCAGGACCGCAGTTGTAATAGCAAAACTCACAGGCTGCGGGACATTTATATGTAAGCAGAAAACCAGCGTTACGCCAGAGTTTGAGCTTAGAAGCGTCCCGGGCGAGCTGTGAGTTATAACAGTTCTCGGATAACTTGTTCATAAGATATCTGTTTTCTATACGCAGAAGTATTTCAGATGTTTATCTTTTTTCGACATGTTAAGGGGTTAAATACAAGGAAATTTATAAAGATAAAAAAAATCCGGAATAAAAAAATGGGAGATTTTTTAGAAAAAATCGGGGAAAAGCGGGGTTTTTGATGGTGAAAATGGGGGTATGTTCGTTTTTGAATTGTTATGGGGGGGCAAAAACGGGTCAAAATGGGTCAAAACTCGGAAAAATTCGGCAAAAGTTGGACAAAATTCAGAAAAAGTTGGACGATTTAGGGGTGATTTGGGGCACTTTTTTTGCCTCGAAAGATTAATCTTTAATGTCTTCAATGTTAAGGGCTTTAATATCTTTTTAGCCACGAATTGGCACGAAGGACACGAATTATTTTGGACATAGAGGTGCAGAGGTACAAAGGTGCGGAATCCCGGCAGGCCGGGATGATCTAGTTATAGTAATACTTCGTCAAAGCCTATATCTACCCTGCCGTTCGGATGAGAGTGATAAAAATCTGGATTAGAAAATAGTATTATCGCTAACAAATCGGTACAGTAGCAGGTTTTAATGCCCCAGAGGTATTAATCGCAATAGTTGTTTCTATGGTTTTTTCAACACCCACTCTGTCCCTTTATTTCTCCCGAAATTGAATGAATGTTTCAAAAGATTCTCCACTTGCGGTATTGTTTTTATCAATATTCACCCGGTAAACTGTGGCTGCATTTATTCCATCTTTTTCAGCATGAATGATGTGTTCACCGTCTGGCAGATAAAAAACACTGCTATAATTATCCTGTGATGCCGGCAATAGACTTGTGTTGTC
>CBDUSK010000060.1:0-8018 GCA_965369915.1 uncultured Phycisphaerae bacterium | reverse complement strand
AAAAAGAAGAGCAAAAAGAAGAACAAAAAGAAGAACAGGAACAAGCCACAGAAGTTAAAGAAGGTCAATCCTCAGGATTTACCCTTTATACCTGGCTGATCCTGGCGGGAATCGTTATCGCAGGTGCCACAGGAGGCTTCGCACTTTCACAGCTTCTTGCCGGAGAAAGACAATCCCAGCCTTCTGAGATTCAAGCCGCTCAGGGCAACCAACAGCAGAGTCCTGAGGTAAAGAGTTTTGACGATATGGTTTTAGATGAATCCAAAGGCGGAAAGGCCTGGTATTATGAACTTAAACCGGTAATCGCCAATCTCGACGAGCCGGGCATAACACGCTACCTCAGAGCAACCATTACTCTCGAACTAAACTCGGAAATGAATCAGGTAAAAGGCGCTGTCTTTTTTGACGAAAAAACGCTCATAATGAGGGACTGGCTGACAACTTACATCGCCGGGCTGAGCCTTGAGCGGATTAGAGGAACCAGAAATCTGAGCCGGATCAAAAAAGAGATTAGAGACCACTTTAACGAACTGCTTTTCCCGGAAACTAAACCATTTATACACGGTATTTTCTTAAAGGAATTCGCTGTCCAATGACAAACCTTCTCGAAGAAAAAAGTTTGACTCGTGATAGGCTCAGGCAACTCATCGCATCGGCCAGAAAGCATGTTACCCAGGAACAGACTTTTGACGATGCCGCTGAATACAACTGGGAGGAACCTCATCATTTTAATCCTGACCAGATCCTTGCCATGGAAGCTTTAGGCAAAAAGATAGAAAGTCAAATCGCAAAAACTTTTTCAGCCTTGTGCCAGGGCGAGTTCAACATCACAATATCATCCATCACTCAGTACTTCGCCTGCCAACTTGCCGGGGCTATCCACGCCGAACAGCAAAACCATTATTTTCTGCCATTTTCTTCGGCAGGCGATAACCGATACGGATACCTCGATGTTTCGCCGCCAACCGCTTTGATCCTCGTCGGGCAAATGCTTCGGGATACTGATTCGTCTGCTAATGACAACAAAGAATTCTCACAACTGGAAGAGACCATACTTTTAGACATTACTTCTGCAATAGTCGATTCTGTCGATGCCGTATTTATTGAACAAGGCGGACCTTCGATTCAGAAATCTTCGGCTTTGATCAGAGGAGACTGGCCTCTCGAAATCGAAAACCTTGAAGATTTATGTCGCCTTGATTTCTCAGTGGATTATCCGGATGGAAATTTCAAATTTACGTTTACAATATTATCAGACCTCCTTGAACCTTTACTTGGAATGAAATCTAAAGCCGGCTCGCATTGTTCCACCGAGGAAATTCACAAGATGATGATGCAGAGTATGTATGATGTGCCGATCGAAATTACTGCTCAGTTGCATTCCTCGTCTATCTCTCTCAGTGATATGATGAGTCTGTCCGCAGGTGATATCTTATTACTCGAAAAGAAAATCAAAGAACCGCTCGATGTGCTCTTTAATAAATCTCCTTGCCTAAAGGCCTATCCTGCCGCATCGAACGGCAAAAATGCCGTGGTGATAGCACCGCAGGAGTTTGAATAGTAACTGTAATGGAAATGTGACTAAGGTTAGTATAGAAATTGATGAAGGATAAATAACATGGCTAAAACAGAACAGGCAGATACCCAGGAGCAAACTCAAGGTCAAAATGCAGAGTTCACAGAGGCACAGGACGCAGAGGGCGCTCCCGGTGAGGAGAACCTCGATGTTCTGCTCGACATAAACATGCCCATAACCGTCAATATCGGCAAATCAGTCGTACCGTTTCGACGACTTCTTCAACTCGGACCGGGGTCCGTATTACAACTTGACAAAAGCATCGGACAGCCCGCCGAACTCTACATCCAGGATGTCAAATTTGCCACCGGAGACATAGTCGTAGTAGACGGATGCTTTGCCGTAAGAATAAAGGAAATACTCGGTATGGAGCAAACCGAGCAGGCTGAGCAGGCTGAGGAATAATCATAAAATAATTCTTGCTTGACAACTACTGCTAAGTAACCATTAAACGGAAAAAATATGCCAAAGACAGATAAATCGGAAATACTGGGATCGCTTACTTTAAAGCTGGCCTCCAGCAGTAATATGATATTTGCCGCCGGACTTGTCGCGATCCTTACAACTTTGCTGATACCGCTGCCGACCTTCCTGCTCGACATCGGTCTTTCCTGCAGTATATCACTTTCGATCTCGATCTTGATAATCGTGCTTTCGACCAGACAGCCCGTCGATCTGTCGACATTTCCGTCGCTGCTGCTTATCACCACATTTTACCGTCTCGCCCTGAACGTCGCCTCCACCAGACTGATCCTTACGCAGGGTGACGCAGGTACAATTATTAATACATTCGGCAATTTCGTAGCAGGTGGAAGCCTTATTGTAGGCATGGTAATGTTCATAATTCTTGTCGTCATCCAGTTCATTGTCATTACCAAAGGTGCCGGCAGGATCAGTGAGGTCAGTGCAAGATTTGTTCTCGACGCCATGCCAGGAAAGCAAATGGCGATCGATGCCGACTTGAACGCCGGAAATATCACCGATGCCGAAGCCAAGGAACGCCGGGAGACCATCGTAAAAGAAAGCGAATTTTACGGTGCCATGGATGGTGCCTCCAAGTTCATCTCCGGTGATGTCAAGGCTGGTATGATTATCACTCTCGTTAATATCATCGGAGGAATAATACTCGGATATACACGAGGGATGACAATCGCAAACGCGATCAGGCATTATTGTATCCTGTCGATTGGTGATGGATTAGTAAGTCAGATACCCTCCATTATCGTTGCCGTAAGTGCCGGTTTTCTCATCAGTAAGATCAGGTCAGAGAATACCCTTAGTTTTGATCTGACAAAGCAGTTGCTCAAACATACACAACCCATCGGTATTGCCGCTGCTGTGATCGCTGCTTTTGCTCTCGTTCCGGGTTTTCCAAAGTCACCTTTCCTCGTTATTGCTTCAGGATGTGCATATTATGCATATGCATCCAAAAAAGATACAAAGAAACCTAAGGCAGCCAGCGAAACTGAAGCAGAAAAGGACAAAGAAGACAAAGCGCCTGTTGAGGAGCTTCTGAACGTGGACATTCTCTCAATACTGGTTGGTGTAAGGCTGATCACTCTGGTAGACCCGAGGAAGAAAAGCAGTGTCTTCGACCGGATCGGAGCTCTTAGAAGAAAATTCGCCCAGCAGCTTGGGATCATATTACCGCTTGTAAGGCTGAGAGATAACATCAACCTCGAACCGAATGCCTATGAAATACGTCTGTATGATCACGTGATCGCTGCCGGACACCTGGAACCCGATAAGTTCCTCGCCATGGATTCGGGGACTGTCGAAAACTCCATACAGGGAATTCCTACTAAGGAACCCGTCTACGGTTTGCCGGCTCTGTGGGTCACCGCTGCACAAAAAGAAAATGCCGAAGTCAGCGGATATACCGTCATCGATCCGGAATCGGTACTCATAACTCATCTTTCAGAAACCTTAAACAGGCATGCACACGAACTGCTTACCCGCGAAGATGTCCAGCAGCTTGTCGACCGCCTGAGAAAAACTCAGCCATCCCTCGTCGGCGAAGTCGTGGGAGAACTCGTACATATTGGACTCTTACAACTGGTTCTTCAAAATCTTCTGAAGGAAGGCATCTCGATTCGCGATCTGCCGCTTATCCTCGAAGCTCTCGGTGAGAATGCTTCCAAGACCAAGAACGCAGCATTGTTGACAGAAATCGTAAGAAAAAAACTGCATAGAACTATCACTGAACAGCACAAGAGTGCAACCAATACTATTACGGCCGTAACATTCGACCCGGCTCTCGAACATCATCTAATTTCGGCATTAAACCAGCCTGGAGAAATGATAACGCTTTCTGTTCCTCCGGAGATGGCTATGGAGCTGAACTCGAAGATCGCCGACGCATGGAAGTCTGCCATGGATAAAGCTTATGACAACGTAATCATCCTTTGCGATTCCAGAATTCGCTCGGCCGTACACAATATGATCCAAAGAACTATACCTCGACTGCCCGTACTTGCGTATGACGAAATCGTTCCGGAAACAAATATTGAACCCCTTGAAAGCATATCATTAACCGAAACTGCAGGATTGATGTCTGGTCAGGCTCAGACCATAGGAGTTTAATATTAAAACTGTCAATAAATAAAGGACTTTGAAAGCAATGCCAATTATTCGATCGAGTGCGACAACTTTTGCCGTGATGATCTTTTTCATAATGAGCATTATAGGCTGGTTCTGTGGCTTTTCTCCTGCCACATGCTGCTCAAGAGCCGTCGGAGGCGCCATCATAACATACATCGCCATTACGATAGCAGGTAAAGGCGTAATGGCTATCATTATAAACTCGATCATTAAAAGTAAAGTCAATAACTTTAAAGAGGAAAGTGACTCGTAGTGCCCGTAAAGAGTAAAAAACCTGTTGGGAACGTTGTTTCTGCTCCGGAAAAGCTCGAGCGGTTAGCGGGTAAGTTTGCAAAACCGGCTGCCCCTGTTAGCAAGAATCATTTGAAAGGAGCGGCTCTAAAGGCTTACGGAACACAGACAAAGCAGGCCAGCGATAACAAGCTGATCCTGGAGTACCTGCCCATGGTCTACAAGATAGTCCAGCAGGTCGTCTCATATCTTCATCCGCCGCTATCAAGGGAGGACCTGGTCTCTGCAGGTACTATCGGTCTGATAAAGGCCGCCCGTGACTTTGACCCTAATCGTGATGCGGAATTCAAAACCTATGCCTATATCAGAATAAGAGGCGCAGTCATCGACGAACTGCGAGGATGGTCCTTTGCACCGGCAAGTATCAAACGGCAGTTCGAACACGCACAGCAGGTACTTCAGGAGATGACAAGACTCGCCGGCCAAGCACCGACGGATGAGCAGTTCGCCCAGCGGCTGGGAATGTCCGTGGTTAAGATGTACCGGATGTTCGAGAATGCCCGGGCCAGGCATTTTCTTTCCATCCACGGAATGAGTGATGATACACCGGCTCTGGGCAAGTCTCTTACGGCCCAGGGAACCGAAAGGCCCGGGGACCGGCTCGAGCGGCAAGAACTTGCCGAAAACCTTTCCGAACAGATACAGAAACTTCCAGACAAACAACGCGAGATTATAATCCTTTATTATCAGAGGTCGCTTACGATGAAGGAAATCGCAATGGTTTTAAAGATCACTGAGTCTCGGGTAAGCCAGCTGCACGCCAGCGCTTTGTTTAAACTTTCCACAAGAATGAGGCAGTGGGATGATAGTAGAATATAATTGTAGGATAATAACTGTAAGGTAATATGTCAGAATAATAATCTGAAAATCAGAGGTGAACAGATGACTGCCGATCATGAACATAATTTTATTGCCATAGATCGTACTCATCATGTTGAAAGTCTTGCATCCGTGGGAGAAAGAGAAGCCAAGAAGAAGCGAGAAAAAAAACGTAAGAAACACCGGCAGGCCGAGTCCAGGGAACCGGAGCTTCTTGAAAAAAAGTCTCAGCAGCATGAGGAATTTGAGGAAAACAGCAATGATGAACACATTGATTTTAGAGCATAGAAAAGGTATTTGAGATATGATTCCCAGACCGGTAAAAATATTAAAGGCTGAACAGGTGGTGATAAGCGGCAGTGTTCGTCTGGAGATAGGAGATGGTGCCCCTGTCAGGACCGCATCTTCCGCCCAGGCGGACACTTCTGCCAGCGTGCCGGAGCAGGCACGTATAGTTGAAAGTAATAATGAATATGCTATTATTGAGGTAACCTGTGGTTGTGGCGCCAAAAGTCACATCCAGTGTAACTATTCCGGAATTGCCAAGGCTCAGGAAGGATAAGGAGATCGTTATGCAAATCTCGAAAATCATGATAATCGGTTTATTAGGAACGGTTTTTTTTACGGGTTGTGGTATGATTGATGAACCCATAGAGATAACCCTGCCCACGGCCAATAAGCCGGTGATTCAGAACACTCAGAACAAATCTCTCGAACAGCGTTTTACCGAGCCGAAGGAACAGATGCCCGGTGCCGTGGAAAGTGCGCTTATGTGGTCTCGTAAATATGATGAACTGTTGAACAAAACCGAGAGTCTCATGGACAAGAACAGTTCCCTGATCAAGGAAAATTCGGAGTTAAAACATCAATTGAGCCAACTGCAGTTAGAGATGGAACAAATCAAAAAGGAGTTGGAAGGTGCCAATGCCTTTCTTCAGGAGATGCAGCTGGAGCTTAATCACTGGAAAAACGATGTCCTTGGTTTTCGTGATGAGATGCGCCGAGCCGAAAGTACACAGCTTGAAGCTTTGAGCCGGATACTGAAAATATTAGGTGCGGAAATGGTCGAACCGAAGTAATAGAGGTTTTTAACGGACACAGATATGTATAAAATAAAAATAACAATGATTTTCTTATTGCTGATGAACTCTGGCTGTAAAATAGTCGGACCCATAATCCCGGAGACCGGGCATTTTTACCTGAACCAAGGGGATGAATTACACCAGATAGCAAGGGTGGCGGTCTTCGAGTTCCAGAACTACTCGAATGATATGGATATCTCGATGAAACTTACCCGGGCCGTCACCGAGTCTCTTCAAAAAAAGCACCTGTTCACTATACAGGCTTTCGAACGTTCGGACCCCGCCTGGCAAAAGCTCAACCTGGAACCCGCTTCATCCTATTCAATGGAAGAGCTTTTAGCCATCCGCAAGCAGCTCAGGGCCGACGCGGTACTGTACGGCTCAATCACCCGTTATCAACCTTATCCGCATCTTATGGTCGGTCTTCATTTAAAAATGGTCGATCTTCGTAGCGGCAAGCTGCTCTGGGCTATTGAACAGATATGGGACAGCACCGATAAGCTTGTAGAACGTCGAATGAAGAAATTCTATAAAGAGCATATGCGCAGCAGCTACGGGCCGATGGATTGGGAACTTCTTATCACCAGCCCTCGCGCTTTTAATAAGTTTGTTGTTTATGAGATTACTGAGACGTTTAATATGATCAGCCGTTATGGTAAGAAGCACCTGTCGTCCGAAAATATCAAAAACTTTAGAGAAAAATCGACAATTTTTAAAAAAAATATTGAAAGGCCCCGGAAAACATTGAAGTTTTCATAGAAATCTGCGAAAATGACTGCGAGAGACTCTTTTTATAAAGTTAAGGAAGCCTTAAGATGGATAATATAAATATGATCAACAATATAACGCCCAATCCCGCCGGCTCCGGACTTGATCCGTCTAAAAAGACCGATCCAACTGGACCAGAACCGACGGATACATCGGATGCGACCGTACGGTCAGAATATGCCTCGATTATCAACAAGTCACTGGAAACTGAAGAACTCGACCTCCAGGCCGTTCAGAAAGCCAAAGAAGCCCTCGATGCAGGCCTGATCGACACACCTGAAAATGCTAAAGACGCCGCGGATAATATTTTGAGGTATGGTATTTAAATAGATTAACGATCGGCTGGTCAGGGATGGCTACAGCCGGAAAAAATAAAGGATTATTGAAACTCGGCGAGGTAATGGATAACCCCCATTACCTCGCTTTGTTTTTGCGCACTCTTTATTACAAATGACTTTAGAACTCAAGCCAATAAATCGATGACCAGACCACACGGAATTGGCTTAAGGTATTTGTAAATACTGTCATAACTCGGGCCATCTTCCGCAGGATCCGAACATTGAATAACTTCTCTTGAAATCGCAGTACATTCCGTTTCTTTATGCCGCCGGCACGATCCGGAGCCTAACGGCTCAGAACGGACTACTTTGCTCTCCACCCTTTTGACCATACTCATCACCCCCAAAACCAACTCTAAAAGCCTGATCAGTCGAAGCCAATATTATTCGCCCCCGCCTAAGTGTTCTCAAGTCCCCCTTGATCGCATTTATTATAACAGAATAACCTCTTAAAATCAAGGAAAAACCCTCTTGCGGGCCTGTCATTTGACGTTCAGTATTTAGTTTTTAAAGAGCCCGTTCGACTGCGCTCAGGGCAGGCTT
>CBDUSK010000059.1:0-8120 GCA_965369915.1 uncultured Phycisphaerae bacterium | reverse complement strand
AACATCTCGGCAAAGAAATTCATATCACCCGGCGTTTCGGCCGCGGGTTCGGCGGTTTGTTTGGATAATTCGTCAGCTTCTTTTACGAGCTCATCGATCTTGTCTTCAGCGGTATCGGCCTTGCCGGCGGTATCGTCCGCGGCCGGGGCTTCGGGCACCTGAGGCGCAACCTCTGAAACGACTCCAGCCGGGCAGGTGGATAGGGCTTTTTGCCCGTACGGGCCGGAGGTCTTAATACAGCCGGTGTCATTGAGCCAAAACGCACCCTGGAGGAATAAAAGGCTGATACACGCGAGAATGAAGAAGATGTTTTTCATGGATTTGAATGTGCCGACGGCTTCGAGGCAGTCGGTAGCATTAACCATATCGTTCGTATTTTCGGCCTGGTCCATAATTAAGTCTCCCAAAATTCTGATCTCTTTGACTTTCAGGATACATTGTGCGCTGAGACGCCGGGGTTTTCAACATATTTTCCGGACCGGTATGAAATTCCATGTTAAAAAAGCTGTTTCCGGCAGTATTGCGGGAAGTATTTTTCTTGCAATACAGCAGAAGTCATTTATACTCTGGAACTTTGCAAAACAGTGTTAAACAGTGGTTTAATTGAAAAAAGGCTGAAATTATGCATCTTGTTAAATGGATCAGGAAAAACGAACGAAAGTTAATGACGTTTGTCGTCATCTTCATCATGGTAGCTTTTGTTGGCGGAGCGGCGTTCCAGCAGATAATGAGCCGGCTCGGGCCCAACCCCGGGAACGAGGCGGTGGCGTATTATTACGAGGACGGCAAGATCACACGCAACGATATCGCCCTGGCCCAGATGGAACTGCGTGTTTTGAGGTCACTCGGAATGGATAGGTTTTTGAATGCGATAGGCGTTAAGGGCCAGCTTCTCGGTCAGCTTTTATTCCCGCAGTCTCAGATGGCGGCGGCGGTAAGCGACATGCTCAAGCAGTCGGTGTTTCAGGGCAGGCTGCAGATCCAGGCTAGCGACATAGATAAATTCTTCACCCAGGCCTCCGGGATGCCGGAGATATACTGGCTGCTGTTACAGGCCGAGGCTAAAAACGCCGGTTGTGTGACGTCCCAGAGCAGGGCAAAAACGGCCTTAAAGCGGATAGTGCCGCAGATCACGGAAAACAACGCCAACGCCGGACAACTGGTCGGCCTTATTATCGACAGACTTCGTATTCCCGAAGAAAAGATCATAAGGACGTTCGCGGATCTACTCGGCGTTTTAAACTATACCGCGATGATCACCACCAGCGAAGATCTAACTATCGGTCAGATAAAAGCCGCCATCGCCCGCAAAGGAGAAAAACTTGACGCCGAGTTCGTAAAGATAGAAACTTCCGTGCTTATCGGCGCCCAGCCGGACCCGGACGCCGAAGAACTCGGCGAACAGTTCAGCCGGTACAAAGCCGCAGCCGGCGGTGTGGTAACAGAACAAAACCTTTTCGGGTTCGGGTACAAGCTGCCTGGGATGGTACAACTGGAATATCTTATTGTCAAGATGGACGATGTCCGCAAGCTCGTGGAAAAACCCGCCCCGGAAGAAACCGAAGAATACTACCAGTTGAACTCGTACAGGTTTTCGTACGAAGAGCTGCTCGACCCGAACGACCCGGAATCGCAAACGGTAACAAAGACAAAAAGCTATGCCGAGGTCTCGGTGCAAATAGAGAGATTTTTGATACAGACAAAAACGGACCAGCATGCCAATATGATCCTGAACGAGGCGATAGAGCTGACCGAGGAAGGTTATTCACAGCTGGATCTCGACACAGCGACCAGCGAGGAACTCAGAGAATCTTCAGGCGATTACAGATCGGCCGCGGCCAAGCTCAGGGACAAATACGGTATCGAGGTATATACGTCCACAACCGGCTTGCTCAGCGCCGCGGACCTTATGAATTCGGCTTACCTCGGGAAACTGGTAATGGAAGGACAAAGCCGGATACCGGTCCGTCTCGATAAGATCGTATTTGCCGTCGAGGAGATATCAGCGAGCAGGCTTGGGCGGTTCGACGTGCCGAAACCGAAGATGTGGGAAAACATCGGCCCGTCAAAAGACACCTTCGGCACGATCATCGCGATAGTGCGCGTTATCGAAGCCCGGAAACCGGCAGAACCGGACCGAATTGATGTAAGCTTCAGCAGAAAGACGGCTGTTCTGGATGAGACGGAAGCTGTCGTGGATGAAAAGATCTATTCTGTCAAAGAAGCGGTCATCCGTGACGTAAAACTCCGCAAGGCAATGCAGGCCGCCACCGTCCGGGCACAAGAGCTTGCGGCGATGGTAACTGAAAACGGCTGGGACGAAGCTGTCGCCGAGTATAACAAACGCTATACGCCGAATACCGTGGAGCTTGAGATTTTACCCGCCCAGACAAGGATCTCATTAAGAGATGTAAGCATCGTCAAGATGCTTCTGGCGGACGATCCGGCGAAAGACTCGTACATCAAAACGATGATTGAAAACAAAATGCTGCTGGACAAACTGTATTCTCTTTTGCCGGCGGGTGAAACCGAGACGGTGAATCCGGGCCCGCCCGGCTCGATCGTGGAATTCAGGCCCGGCGGGAGCTGTTACGTTATTAAAAAAGTTTCCCGCACGGCCGTTAACAAAAAGGATTATTTCATGGAAAAAAACCAGTTAGCCTATATGCTTGACGGGGCCGGTTCCGAGAGTCTCAGGATAATCCATTATACTCCGGAAAACATTTTTAAACGTATGAACTACAGACCGGCGAGTTCAGAAGAACCGGAACCATCAGAGGCCGGCGACGAAGGATAAGGACCTTAAACTTGGAAACAATGAAACAAAACTCAAAATTAGATTATGGGCTTTTCCTTATAATCGTGGGTGTTTTGGCCTGGGCGATACCGGGAGGCGGACATTTCATACTCAAGGAAAGAAAACGGGCAATAATAATCTTCGTTACTATCAGTGTAACCTTTTTAGTCGGGCTTTATATCGGCTCGGTTGGCGTGATCGATCCTGTAGGCGCCTTGCCATGGTATATCCCGCAGATGCTGACCTCCCCTGCCGTCGGTCTTTTGGCACAGATAAGCAAAACGGGAGAATATATCACTTACGGCAAGGCCGGCGACATCGGGCAGATATATACCAGCATTGCGGGTCTGCTGAATCTTCTGTGTATCACCAGCGCGGTATATATGGCATATTGCGGCAGAGGTGAGATAATCGGGGAGGAAGAAGAAAATGTCTGAGCTTTTTTCGGTAATCGCCACCTTTACCGCACCGGAAAATATCGGGACAACGCCCCAGTCGCTGCTTTGGATGTTCCCGCTTCTCGGATCGGTTGCGATCATTTATAAAGCGACAAAAATGCGGGTGATATTCTCCGGAAAGTTCCTGCGTGAAGTAGTGGTCCTGTTTCTGAGCATCAGCGTCTTCATGGTCCTGGTGGCGGCCGCACTGCATGTAATAGTATGGTTCTTAACGGGGTAATATAATTTCATCAAAAGCCGGTTTCGTCAGGCTCAAGCAGACCTAATTCAACGAGAGCATTGTAAGCGGCTTTTTGTTCAGCTTCTTTTTTCGTGATCCCCCATGCACTTTGAAACCGCCGCTTGTGGATGACGGCAACGGTCTCGAAACATTTGTTGTGGTCGGGTCCTTTTTCGTCGAGAAGTTCATAAATCGGAGTCACGCCGAATTCCTGCTGACAGTAGTGCTGAAGCAAGGACTTGAAGTTTTCCTGATGCTGCCCGGCATCCACCTTGTCGATCGTCGAGGCGAACTGCTTGAGGATAAATTCGGCGGCGGCCTGAAACCCTCCGTCAAGATAGATCGCCGCTATTATAGATTCTAAAGCGCCCGCGGCGACAGAGCCGGACATCGCCCTTGTCTTATCCATGCCCTTTCCGACCTTCACAAATTTTGACAACCCGAGACTGTTGGCGATTTTCGCGCAGGTCTTTCGTGATACAAGCATGCTTTTAATCTTTGTAAGATCGCCTTCGAGATAAGCCGGAAACCGGGCAAAAAGCGTCTGGCAGATAACGACCGCCAGAATCGAATCACCGAAAAATTCGAGTCTTTCATTGCTTAAGAGACGATCTTTTGTCTGAGACGAATGGGCAAGCGCCTCGCTTAAAAGACGAGGGTCCGAGAAATGATAGTCGAGCAGCTGCTCAAGCTTCAGTAAGGTATTTTCATCCATTAGGTCGTATCCCGTAATCTTCGAAACAAGCCCAAGCAGATTTCGGAAACCGCTAAAGGAACGACCTTCGAAATCGGCTGGCGGCCAAGTGTTATTTATTATACGAGAGCTGGATCTTTTTGTCAACCCTCGTTCAACGTCTGTTTTGGGTCAATAACAGAAGAGTTCCGGTCAACATTCGGCAAGCTGCAGCCCCGCCAAAGCGACAAATTGGTTGTCGACAAAATTGAATATGTTATCGAGACCTGTAACAGTGAATATCTTTTTGACCCTGGGGCTGACCGACGAAAATATGAGGTGATGACCAGAGGCGGTAAGATGCTCTCGGAGACCGAGAAATTTTGAAATACTTGATGAAGTGATGATCTCAATATCCGCAAAATCGATCACCACATCAAATCCGCCCTTGCTGGTGACCATTCCGGTAACGGCCTGAAGTTCATTGCTTATATTCGGCTCTTTGACAAGATTGACGAGGACTATATCGTCGGACCAGTTTTGAATACCCATATGTTCGCTCCTTAATACGAAATTAATGACCCAGTTGAATTATCGGCGTTTGAGCCAAAACGGTTGAACAAAACTCCTCGATAAAACCGGCAAAGATAACAAATCGAACAACAGATCAGCGCATCCGGAAAAAGAAATGCTCCGGCATAAGACCGGATGATCCCTGGAAATCCCACTTATCAGTATTGAAACGGCTGATTATCGGACGGCTCACCGCGTTTGGAATGACGGTTCTGAAAGTGTAAGTAACGGCTATAGTTTTCGGTCAAGTTTTCTGTAGCTGACGGCTTCTGCGATATGTTCTGGTTGGATGTTTTCGCTGTCGTCCAGGTCGGCGATAGTTCTGGCGATCTTGCATATCTTATCATGGGCCCTGGCGCTTAAGGCGAATTCAGTCATTGCCTGGCGAAGCAGTTGCTCGGAAGAAGGTTCGAGCCGGCAGAATTTTTCGGTCTGTTTGTGTGTCATGGTAGCATTGGTGATGAGTTTTCGTTCGCCGAAGCGCTCTGTCTGGATGCGGCGTACACGAACGATATTCTGTTTTATCTGCTCGGATTCACTCGGGCCGGACTTTCGTCGCAGCTTCGAGAAACTGACCGGAGGCGCATCGATGTGAATATCTATCCTGTCGAGCAAAGGACCGGAGATCTTGGAAATATAACGTTCGATCTGCCTCGGGGTGCATTTACACTTTCGGGAACTGGTGCCGAAATATCCGCATGGACAGGGGTTCATCGCGGCTATAAGCATAAACTGGGCAGGAAAAGTTATACTTCCCCTGGCCCTGGAGACCGTAACGGAGCCTTCCTCGAGCGGCTGGCGGATCATCTCGAGGACGTTTCGTGGAAATTCCGCGAATTCATCGAGAAACAGTATTCCGTGATTAGCAAGGCTCAACTCTCCGGGTCGCGGATTTGTGCCGCCGCCTATAAGAGCTGGTCCGCTGGCAGTGTGATGAGGTGCGCGGAACGGACGAACGGCAATGAGTGCATCGTTTTTCTTGAGCAGGCCGACAGAGGAATAAATTCTGGTCGTTTCAAGAGACTCCTCGAGGCTCAGCGGCGGCAGGATCGTGGCCACTCGCTGGGCGAGCATGGTCTTTCCCGCCCCGGGTGGACCTATCATCATCACATTATGTGCCCCGGCAGCGGCGATGGTAAGGGCCCGCTTGACAGACTCCTGGCCTTTGACGTCAGAAAAATCCATATCATATACGGCTGAAACGCTGAATAATTCGGCAAGGTCAACAGCAGCAGCTTCCAGCGGCAGCTGGCCTGACAGGAACCCAGCAGCCTGAGCCAGAGAGCCGACACCGAAAACTTCTATATTCCGGACGACCGCTGCTTCACGGGCTTTATCGAGTGGAACGATGATATTCGAAAAACCGTTTTCGGCGGCGGCAAGAGCCATGCTTAAGACACCGTTGACCGGACGAACCCGTCCGTCAAGCGCCAGTTCACCGACGATCAAAAAACGCTTAAGGTTATCACTCTGCAGGGATCCCGATGCCGCGAGTATCCCCAAAGCGATGGGCAAGTCGAATGCCGGGCCGGCTTTTTTGACATCAGCCGGGGCAAGGTTAACAAGCGATTTGGTGTCGGGGTATTTATAGCCGGAGTTGACGATCGCGCTTCGGACCCTTTCAATGCTTTCCTTGACCGCAGTGTCGGGAAGACCGACTATAAGCGGTTTGTCAAAGCCGCCCCGGGATACATCGACCTCCACCTCGCATATGACCCCTCTGATACCTTCGAGGGTGACACTGTAGATCTTTGATAACATAATCCGCTCCTTTGATTTTCATTTAAGGAAACTATGGCATTTTAAAGACGATTTCAGTTGTCGGCAAGGTATTTTTCCCTAAATAAGAGCCAAAATTCTGTGTTGTCCGGGCAGAGATCCGGGTGAGTTTTTTTAAAAAACTGATCCGGCCCCTTAGTTTTTATTGAAAGAGGGGAGAAATTTACAGGCTAATGTCGTCCTGTTTCCTCAAAAAACCGTCTTTTTTGCTTATAAACTGATTAAGTCGAGCCCTGACTATGCCGAGTATATTGACATGTCAGTTCGTGTTAAGGTAGTAGACTAACAGTAGTCCACCAAATGTTAACTTTTTTTTTGGAGAAGAACAATGGCAACAACAAAAACAGCTCCAGTGGTTTTAGCAACCAAAGCAGAAGAGGCCGCCCTGAAAGCAGTAGAAAAAGCAAAGGAAGAGTCAGATGCTGTAACCAAGGCGGAAAGGGCCAATGAAGTCGTAGTCAAGGCTCAGGAAGAGGCCATTACGGCGGTTCAGTCAGCAGAAGAGGCGGTAGCAAAAGCCGAAGCTGCAGCGACTGCAGAGGTTGAAAAGGCCGATGAAGCCGCTAAAAGAGCAGAGGAAATAGCTGCCTCGGCAAAAAGGGCAAAAGAAGAAGCTTTATCAGCAGTTGCCAAGGTCAAGGCTGCTGAAGTAGTAGCGACGTCAGCAAGATCAAAGAAACAGCAATAAAAAGCCGGATAAACGGGTTTAATTTTTGTTGACATTGCAGGTGGCTGCTTCAAACTGCGCAGATAATGTAAGTTTAAGAGCCGCAAGTTCCGATAAATCGGGACTTGCGGCTCTTTTTTTTATTTTCAGACAAAAGATTTCAGGGTGATTTTGACGATTAATCAATTGTACCGCTGCTCTTTTTTAAGTTCAGCGGAATAGATGCAGCCGGGCAGGAGCATGTATCAGTAAGGAACTAATATGAAAGATAAGATCGACATTGAGAAACTTAAGCGCAGGATATCCAGGTGTCACGAGATGATCGCAAAGGCAAAGAGCATGAAATTCAATGCGGTTACATGGTCAGATGAAGAGATCAAAGTGCTTAAGAAATTGTTCGACAACCAAGCAGAAAAGGAAGCAGCAATTCATCTTGAAAAACTTATCGGTCCATACAGCACAACGCCTGTTGCGTCAAGGCCGAACAAGCCGGTCAAATCTAAACGGACACGAACAAAATCGACAGTGAAGAAAAAAGTTCTGCAAAAGAACGTGCGTTAACAAAAAAACTAAAAGAACCTTCATCCCTGGCCGTTCAGTCTGTTATAAAAACGGGCCGAGACCCCGCATCTGTATCGGTTCTGCTGTAGGTGACGAAATCGCCACCTTACCGGCAGAAGGAACGACGGCCGAGTTAACGGCAGGAGCTTTCGAGACTGAAGCTTCTTTTACGGCAGGTTCAGGGGCATGGTCGGCAGGTTCTTCCGGAACCTGATCTTCCTGCCCTGCCGAGTCCACTACTTTTGTTTCGTCAGCGGCAGCTTCCGAAGGTTGTGAATCTGTTGCGGCTTCTGCTTGGGATTTTTCCGATTCTTCAACTGCTTGGGGTTCTTCAACTTCCGCTTCAGGTTCGACGGCTTCTTCTTCAACTTTTGTCTCAGCCTCTTCGGTTA
>CBDUSK010000058.1:0-8138 GCA_965369915.1 uncultured Phycisphaerae bacterium | reverse complement strand
ACAAAGAGCCGTTGCAGATGAAAGACTTACTGATAAAAACCGCAGAACGCACCGGCATCGTCGACGCCGAGGCACTTTCCAGATACTTCGAGGAAAAGACCGGCGACCCCCGGCAGGTCGATGAAGTGCTGCTGGGTTCCCCCGTCTTTACCGAAGAGGAGGTACTCAGGCTCTTCGCCGAAACCTTGGGGATAGAATTTTTATCCGAGATCAAGGCTTCCGATGTCCCTGCTGAGTTCATCGAGGCCGTCCCGGCAACCTATGCCCAGCACCATTACATCATCGCAATACAAAAAGACAAAGACGCAACCGAGCTGACCGTCGTTCTCTCAAAACCGTTCGATACCAGCGCCCTCGATAACGTTTCAAAGATGGTCGGCGTCCCCGTAATATCAGCCTTTGCTTCAAGAGCCTCCATCACCGCCGCCATCGACGTCGCATACGAACAGAAAAACACCGTCCTCGAAGAAGTTGCCGACGAACTCGACAGCCATAACCTCGAACAGCTCGTCGACGAAGTCGCCTCCTCGGACGACCTGCTCGACGTCGTAAACCGCCCGCCCGTCATAAGGCTCGTAAACGATATCCTCTTCCGCGCACTGCAGCTTAGAGCAAGCGATGTTCACATCCACCCCTACGAATCGAAGATACAGATACGCTACCGCATCGACGGCATTCTCTACGACACTCTCAGCCTGAATCGAAACGTCCTGTCTCTGGTCATCTCGCGTATCAAGGTGATGGCCGGAATGGACATCGCCGAACGGCGAATGCCGCAGGACGGCAGGTGCAGCGTCCGCCTCGGACAAAGAGAGATCGACCTGCGCGTAAGTACCGTACCGACAAGCTACGGCGAACGCAGCGTTTTAAGGATACTCGACAAAAGTACAGGGCTCTTCAGCCTCGACCAACTGGGGATGGATGCCGGCGACCTCGATAATTTCGACAAGCTGATAAACCGCTCACACGGCGTTATCTTCGTCACAGGTCCCACCGGAAGCGGAAAAAGCACCACACTTTACGCCGCCCTGAACAGGATCGACTCGACTGTTAAAAATGTTATGACCGTCGAGGACCCCATCGAATACCAGCTCGGCGGAATAAGCCAGATGCAGGTCGCATCCAAAAAAGGCGTAACATTCGTCAATGCTCTTCGCCATATACTCCGTCAGGACCCCGATGTTATCATGATCGGAGAGGTCAGGGACGAGGAAACCGCAGCGACTGCGATACAGTCCTCACTGACAGGGCACCTGGTCTTCAGCACCCTGCATACCAACGACTCGGCAGGTGCCGTCTCAAGACTCCTGGATTTCGGCGTAGAGCCTTACCTTGTCAGCTCTTCTCTTCTCGGGATCATGGCACAGAGACTTCTAAGAAGGATCTGCCCCGACTGTAAACAGCCCTACCAACCGTCGGTCAATGAACTCAGGGAACTCGGCATCGGGCAAAACCTGCCTGAAAACATAAAATTTTATATTGGCGCAGGCTGTGAGAAATGCTTTGATACCGGTTACCGAGGCCGGATCGGGATCTATGAATTGATGATAATAGACGAACAGCTCCGAGAAATGATATACCAGAAAGAAAGTGCAGGCGCTATAAAGAAAAAGGCTATAAGCCTCGGCCTGCAGACCCTCCGTATGGACGGAGCAAGAAAAGTCGCCCAGGGGGTAACCTCGATCGCGGAAGTCTTGAGAGTTACCCAGGCCGACACAATGTAAAAATTATATATCGCAACCGGAAAAACTGCAGAAAGAATAAATAGTAAATAATAATTATATTTTGTAAATTAAGATGCCGAGATTTAGTTATACAGCGATAGATCTGGAAAAGAAAAAAGCCAAGGGGACCGTCACCGCTGAAAGCCCCTATGCCGCCAGAAAGCATCTCCGCTCCAAGGGACTGCACCCAATGACCATAAAGGAGCTTTCTTCCGGCCCGCAGGGACGGTCTTTGAGGGGGCTTTTCCGAAAAAGCTCCAAAAATCAGGTGGCCGAATTCACCAAACAGCTCTCAACAATGCTCAACGCCGACATTAAACTTACCGAGGCGCTTTCCGTTCTCACTCAGCAGATTTCGGATTCCAACCTGAAGAACACCATTTCCGATCTCCGTGACCGCGTCGTAACCGGAGAATCTTTCGCTGATGCCATGAGCGACCATGAAAACTATTTCGACATCATCTTCGTCAGTATGGTACGGATCGGTGAAGTTACCGGAACATTGCCGGGGAGTCTTTCCGCTGTGGCGGCTTTTATGGAAAAAAGGCAGAGACTCGAATCGAAAATAGTCACCGTCATGATATATCCCATATTGCTTATAATAGTTTGCATCTTCGCCGTACTCTTTTTGACCATCAAGGTCATACCCGTCATAGCCGAGCAGATACAAAAGACCGGACAGGAACTGCCCTGGATTACAAAAGCTCTCGTAAAAACCAGCGACATACTTACAAGTTTCTGGGCAATTGTAGTCATCGCTGGCATCTTTCTGTTCGTCTGGATGATAAAACGCTTCTTGAGCACCGAAAAAGGTGCCTATCTCCGTGATAAATTTCTTTTGTCTCTGCCGGTCTTCGGCCCGCTGATAAAACAAACGATCGTCGCCCGATTTGCATCCACGCTCTCGACGCTGATCGGTTCGGGTCTGAGCATGGCCGAATCACTAAAGGTCGTCGCTGAGGTCACGGGCAATGCAATAATGAACCGGGCCGTAAAACAGGCACGAGACAGAATACTTTCAGGCGCCGATATCGCAACACCACTCAGAGACAGCGGCGTCATCAGCCCCGCCATAGCACACATGGTTGCCGTAGGTGAAAAAAGCGGCGAACTCGAACACATGCTCAAGATCATTAGTGAAAATCTTGAATCCTCTTCCGATATCGTCATCGAAAGGTTAAGCTCGGCTATGGAACCGGTTATTATTGTTGTAATGGCCGTGATCGTCGGTATAATAGCATACGCAACGCTGCTGCCGATTATAAAATTCTCCGCCGGACAGTTCTAAAAAATAATTAATACCGAATAAATAGAAAATAATAAATCGAAACGGGAGGCTAAAATGCAAAGGAAAAAACAAACCAGGTCAGGTTTCACAATGGTCGAACTTATGGCGGTCCTTATTATACTCGGCCTGCTGGCAACCGTGGCCGTACGTAACTTCATGGGCCAGACCGACAGGGCTCGAGTCACCACAACCAAGGCAAACCTCAAAGTTCTGCATACTTCTATCCTGCAGTTCAAAATGGATACCGGACGTTATCCCACCGAGGAAGAAGGGCTCATCGCACTGCTCGAAGAACCTACCGACGTCTTTGGATGGCAGCCCGGAGGATACCTCGACTCCACCGAGATACCAAAAGATGCCTGGGGCCACGATTTTATTTTTCAGCTCGACCCGGAAAGCGGCAAAGCCTTCGTCATAATTAGTTATGGTGCCGATGGCGAGCCCGAAGGTGAGGACTATGATAAAGACCTCTACAGTACCGATGCATATTAACAGAAGGAGGCATCGCGGAAAAAGGAACTTTCACTCTTATATTCTCGGATATCAGGCCGATGCACTTGTTCTGACTGAACTGATCATCGTGATCATAATTATCGCGCTGATGGCTGGGATGGTCAGTATCAGCTTTCCGGCGATACTCAGCAGAAAACTGTTTGAAAAAGAAGTGCAGGAATTGATCCGAACTCTGAAAATGGCACAGAACGCCGCCGCCGAAAGCAACAAAAAATACATCGTCAGCCTTGATTTCGAAGAGCAGACTTATACGCTCCGGCAATATACCAAGGCCGACTGGGAGGTAATACTGGACGAAGAGCCTGTCATGTTTGAAGGATACTTTTCCGAACAATGCTATCTCGACTATGTTATCTTCGACGACGGAATTGACACACGCGAACCTCTCGAAGGAAGAATAACGTTCGGCGCCTCGTTTTACGCCACCAGGACCGGATTCCAGAATGGAGGAAATATCGTGCTGCTTGATTCAGAGGGAAATCCGTATTCGGTCATCGTAAACAGGCTCAGCAAGGTTATTTCGTTACTGCCCGGCGAAGATTACGAGATCCCCGTGCCGAGGGAAACTTATGAATTACCGTTCTAAAAAAAATCCGTTTTACCGCCGCACAGATGATTCGGCCTTTACACTCATTGAGGTCGTAATGGCTGTCACTATCATCACCATAACGGTTACCACCGTTCTGGCCGTAATGAACCGATGCCTCGAAGCCGCTATTGACAACCGCACAAGGATGCAGGCCTTCGAACTCGCACGCGAAAACATGGAAAAACTCCTCGCACTTAATTCCGTATCCGACCAGGCCGAATTCGGAACTTCCGAGAAAAACCCAGACATCCAGTGGGCCAGCATCGTAGAGACCTTCACCGAACCGGCAAGTTCCGAAATGTGGGCCCAGGCCGTCTGCTCGGCAACCTATATCGACAGCAAAGGCGCCGAACAGTCTATAGAATTGACACATTGGCTCTCAGAAGTACCCAAAAATATTCAGAAAGCGATAATCGCCCAAAAAGAATTAGAACTCGAGTTAATGGGAATATACGGAGTTGACAAATTCGGTGAACTAGTACAACCTAAACCTGTAATAGAACCGGGACCTGAACCGGGACCTGAACCGGAATCTTATCATGGCTTTGAGAAATTCTGCAACATGACAGACCAGGAAATGATCGACTCAGGTATTCCTGAAGAATTAATTCCACTAGTAAGGGATATTGTCTGTAATTAACTATTATGATTGAATATGCCGAAACAAAAAAAGTTGTTCACTCTACGGCAAATCGCTCCACGGCCTTTTCACTGGTCGAGACGATCACCGTTCTCGTCATCACCGCGATGATATTGATCGTCGCATTAGGAATATACTCCAGGATAAGAGATGCCGCTGCCGACGTAAACCAAAAGCTTGACACTGACGAATTGCCTATGGAGATCCTGCAGCGCATCGCAGAAGATATCGACAGGCTCGCCGCTCCCGGATTTGACACAACCATCGGTATCAAAAACAAGATCCAGCAAGGCTATAACATCTGTCAGTTGACGATACAAAACAGGATCTACGATAAAAACAACAAACCCCAGGATTTCGAAAAGATAATCTGGCAGACTTACAACGACCCGCTCGAAGAAGGACTCAGCCTCTACCGCCTCCACGCCGGGTTAAACCTCGAAGGAAATGTCGATTTTGACCTCCGGGACTTTGCCATGCAGAGCGAAGATTTGTTCGTCAGACTTTGCACCGGTATAACTTATTTCAAGGTTCAGGTCCCGATGGGGGGTAGTTTCGCCGACAATTGGACGAGTAAAAAACTTCCAAACGCCGTAACTGTAACCGTCTCTTTTGCCGAAGCGTCTGAAAACATCTCCGGCGAACTCGAGATCTACGAAGAAGACATGATAATCCGCACCATCGCCGTGGACAGAACAAGGATAATCAAATATAAATTCGTTCCAAAAGATTTTTCTGGATATGATCCGAACTATATCGATGAAATTCTTTTAGACCAAGACAATACAAGCGAGACAACAGAATAAAGATGAAGATAACAGATAAAAATTATTTATATCGGCAGGCCCCGGCGAAGAGAAACCGCCCTGCCGTTGCCCTCGTTGTCGCACTGGTCATACTCGTGGTCCTCTCTGCCGTCGTCTATACACTCTCGTCGAGACTGGCAGAGATAAAACACCGCCAGCAGTATATTATAGATTATCAGATTGCCAGGTACGCAGGCGATTCGGCCATGAAGTATGCCCTGGCCAAAGTTAAACAAATAAAGCTTAAACTCATCAAACGCAAAAACAAACTGGATTTTTCAGACTTGTTCACTATGAACCGGGACGAATACACAGAATATTTATATGACTGGGCCCAAAAACTTGCCGAAGAGAAAGGCATTGAAAACCTCTCCGCCGACCTTCAAAGTTTTCTCGATCCCGATGCCGAAGTCCAAACCGATAACAGTTTATCCGATCCCCTGGGAGATCTCTTCGCCGACCCGAACAAAAACGATCCCAATGAACTCGACGATGATGACTGGATGGATCAAACAGATCCATACGGGATCGGAGAACCAAACGATCTGAAAATACCGGGTCCCTACGGCCCGCAATGGCCCTATGTCACAGAACCCATTGAATTCAAGATCGGCTCGGCAAAAATAAAGATCACCATCGAAGATGAAAATGCAAAGATGCCGCTGACATGGGCGATAACCACCGAAAAGAATGTCAACCGAAAGGCACAGGCCGCTTTGGAGACCTTCTGTCAGTGGATGCAGATGGAAACGTATCAGATAAAAGACCTTGCCGATCAGCTCAAAGAGATCACCGAGATAAAACAGTTCAAGCTCGACCTTAAGGATATTACCGTAACCAAAAAAAACCCCGTAAGAGCACGTTCCAGCAGATTCAGAAGAAGGGACTCAAGCAAATCGAAAATACCGACCAGAACCACCACTACTAAAACTATCATCCGCTCCGCCGTTGGTCACACTACCGACTTCGCAAAGCTTCTGCACAGTTCGATGCTCGATATGGAACCCCTTGCCGCACCACTTCCTGATACCGGAAACCGCCTCGAATCGCCAATGAAATACCTGGCGATGTGGGGCTCGCAAAGGATCAATATAAACACCGCGCCCCGGCATGTCCTCGAAGCCGCTTTTACCTTCGGAGGCGATGCCGAGGACATCGCAGAAGAGATCATACAGCTAAGACGCGAAAGACCATTCAAGGACCTGAAGGACTTAAAAAGCAGACTCTACGGCTTTAACGACTCGATCGAAAAGACAACACCATATATAACCACCGTCAGCACGTACCTCTCGATCCGGGTAACCGCGACCAATGGACGGGCAAGATCCGCCGCCGTCGCAACAGTTATAAAGAATGGTAATAAAGTTGAAAGGATTGCTATAATCACACAGTGATTTTACCGAAATATAGATGGCCGGTTGACCCCTGCTGACGGATCGGCAATATCGAACCGGTTATTATAAGACCACAAAGTGCTTTGAATTAAATACGGAGTAAAAACAGGTGGAACAACAGAACTGCTTAGGCATTTATTTTTCAAAAGATCATGCTGCCGTCGTCCTGCTCACAGGCCGCGGCGGTCACCTCACCGTAAAGGACTCGTTTAGCGTTTCGACCAAAGCCGACAACGATGCCGAAGCCCGCGAACAGATAACATCACTCGCCGCCATGATCGCCAGGAAACTTACCTCAAGGAACCTCAAGTTCAACGATGTCGCTGCCGTACTCGACTGCAACAGGTTCATACAGCACGATCTCCACTCCGAATTTACCGACCATAAACAGATCTCACAGACTATAAGGTTCGACGCTGAAGAAGCCGTCGCCGTCGATGCCACCGAACTGGCGATCACTTTCAATATAACCGACACCGACAAGAACGGCTCGAACATATCCGTCTTTACCGCCAAACGTGAACTGCTCACACAGGTACTGACCGATTTGCAGCATAACAACCTCGACCCCGTGATATTAGAGCCCGACATAATGTGCCTCGCAAGGTTGCTCCGGGAAAGAGCCGATGTTCCCCCGGAAGACAACCCCCTGTTTATCGTATTCTCCTTCCATGCCTGCTACATCATAAACATCGACCCGTCCAGGCCGCAGTTTGCGCCCGCG
Organism: uncultured Phycisphaerae bacterium; assembly: GCA_965369915.1. Classification (GTDB taxonomy): domain Bacteria; phylum Planctomycetota; class Phycisphaerae; order Sedimentisphaerales; family Anaerohalosphaeraceae; genus CBDUSK01. The sequence goes on along the minus strand of CBDUSK010000058.1, from coordinate 460 downwards.
GTCAGAAGTTTCCTCATAGATCCTTCACAGGACAAAACCGACATACTGGCACGCCAGATTCCGCTAACTCTGGCCCTGCATTCTTCTCGGTCACCCGACAGACCCGTAACATCCCTGTACATCGCAGGCGTTACTGACGGCCTTGATACCGATCTGATCTCCGAAAGAACTTCCCTTAAGATCGAAACGGTCTCACTGACACAGCTTTGTAACGCAGAGCCCTCCGTTCTCGAAGATGCTCCCGCCGAATTCGAATTTGCCGTCGCTTACGGACTGGCGCTCGGAGAACTGACAAAAGCAAAAAAATACGATTTCCGACAGGACTTCAACCCTTACCAGGGGAAAAAGATGCTCCTGCAGAAAACCTTCCGCACACTCAGCGTTTCGCTGACCGTGCTGATGTTAGCTGCCGGGATATTCATGCAGCTCAAGATCCTCCGAAAGAACGATTATATAAACC
>CBDUSK010000057.1:0-8162 GCA_965369915.1 uncultured Phycisphaerae bacterium | reverse complement strand
TCTTGTAGGAAAGCTCGGCAGTCTTAGCGATATCGTGCAGAAATATCCCGGCAATCACAAGGTCGGCCTGGACCTTGGGATAAAACGGCAACAGCTTAACAGCAACGTTTAGCATGTTGTGCGTATGTTCGAGAAGACCTCCGAGATAGTTATGGTGCATCTGCATCGCGGCAGGGGCGGTAACAAACTCGCGCATCAGGTCCGCATCGGAAAGGAATTCATCGACCAAAGCCTTAAGAGATTTGTCTTTGACCGCGGCGACCATGGTTTTTAGTTCATTGAACATCTGCGGGACGTCTTTTTCGGTCTTCGGCATGTAATCTGCCAGTTCGACCTTGTCGGCTTCGACTATTACAAAATCGTTGACGATTACCTGTAATGCGTTCTGATAGAGTTCGCTTTTTCCCCTGATATGTATAAAACCCTCGCTGGGGAGTTTACTGTAGATCGCTTCGGAAACCTGCCACATCCTGCCGTTGGCCTTTCCCGTTCGGTCCGAAAGGTACATCGCGATATACAGGTCCCCCTTGGTGGTGTTCCTTAGCACCGGCTGAGTGACCATGTAGGTTTCGTCTATTGTCTGGCCGGGTTTGACCTGGTTTATGAATAAGTGGGCCATTTTTTGCTCCGTAATCACATTTTTACTTGTTTAAGCTTCCGAAAAGGGCATTATAAGGGCAAAATCCCAAAAGGCAAAACCAAAAGCATAAAGGCCATTTGAGCCTTATTCCGGCCGAAAAAGTCCGGTTTTTTCTTTAGAGTTTGCCCTTACAGTTCTTAATGTCGCCCTTTATATTGCCGATATAATATCGCTGGGGGCCCGCAGTCAAAATCGGCGGCGGCAAAAGACCTCTCGGCCCAAAACGCGTATTATGCTTTTTTGAATATCTTTGTAAGGAAAATTATATGCTCAAGGCAAAAGATATTATGACAACTGACGTGGTCACGGTCAAAAGTCAAGCGTCAGTATACGAAGCGATACAGGAACTGATAGATAATAACATTACCGGCCTGCCCGTCGTGGATGACGATATGACCGTGGTGGGGGTTATTTCTGAAAAAGACATGCTCAAGCTGCTCTACGACCTGGAAAAAGACGGCGGTACAGTCGCCGATTACATGACCGAAATGGCAGTAAGTTTTGACCCGGAAGATAGTCTGCTCGATATCTGCAACTGTTTTATGGAGAACCCTTTCAGGAGAGTCTCTATATTGTCCGATGGAAAACTCGCAGGGATCATCAGCAGGGCCGATATCATTGAGTATATCCTCAAGATCAAACAGCATGATGAAGTTCAAAGTCCCCGGTAACGACGCCGCTGTTATCGAACTAAATAAAAACCGTCAAAAGGAGATTTCGATGTTCGAAGCAAAAACCGTTATGAAAACGGATGTTTTTACTGTCAAAAGGCAGACCCCGATATACGAAGCCATTGAGTTGCTTGTGGAAAATCATATCACCGGCCTGCCTGTGGTCAATGATGATATGACCCTGGCCGGTATCGTTACCGAGAAGGATGTCCTGAAGTTACTGTCAAACCTCGACGTCCTGATGGCGGTCCCGGATCTAAAGGACAGTGTCGCTGCGGTCGAGGATTTCATGACAAAAGATGTCGTAAGCTTCGACCAGAACGACGACCTGTTTGATATTTGTGAATGCCTGATAGACAACAGCTTTCGGAGGGTCCCGGTAACTTCCGGGGGAAAGGTCGTGGGAATTATCAGCAGGCGGGATGTCGTGGGGTTTATCCTGAAGATGAGAGACAAAGACAAAAGCGAAGATGCTCATCGCTGCGACGTCAGCCGATGAACCCGGGACGGACGCCTGCGTTTGCCCAGCAGGATCAGCGCTCCCGATCCGAACAGCGCCAGTGTGACCGGTTCCGGAACCATAGCAAGATTCGCATCACCAAGCGATATGGCAAAGTCCGCTGTCATGTCCGGACGGCCGGGCTCCTGCAACGCAGTGGCATAATACGTAGCCCCGCTTTGTGCGACCCACAGAAACATTTCTTCGTTCAAGTTTAAAGTAAATTCCGGCAGGTAAACGCCAAAAAGTTCACTTCCAAGATCAAGTGTCAGAACGCTCTCCTGGAATGTTTGAATACCGCCGGTAGCGCTGAAGATGCGGATACCCAGATCTCCGGTTTTTTCACCAGCGTCGGTGAAATCGACAGAACCGCTGAACAATCCGAGCGTGCAGAGATTGTAATTTGACCCTGCCCCAGTGTACAGATCGGTTTCGGGTGCTGCAAAGGGATAAACATACATGCTCGAACCCGTAAAAGGTATCGGATCGAACTCTGGCGTGGACGTCCCGTCGATATTAAAAGTGCCGGATTTGTGCAGCGCAGCCTTTGTGAGATCGGGACAGCAAAGCACAATACTTATGGCCGCTAATGTCAGAATATTGAATGTTAATAATTTTTTCATCATTCTATCTCCAAAAAAAGTTATTATTTCCTTCTCCTTAAAACCACCGCGCAATCCGGCCTCCTCCTGTACGGCTTATCCCAGCCGTACAGGTTCCGCTGCCTTTTGCAGGGCCGTGCTTAGCGCACAACTCCCGCAAAAAACCTTACCTCTCTCTAAATTCTTCCTTCCACCGCGCATTCCTGCCTCCTCCTGTACGGTTTCTTTTGGCCGTACAGGATCCGCTGCCTTTTACAGGGCCGTACACTAAGCGCACACCTTCTGCAAAAGGCTAAACCTTTATTAAAATTCCTCTCACCTTTAACACACTAAACCTCCTCTGCTCCATATCTGAAAAAAACCTGCGCAAAATCTTAAACAAGATTTCCGGGTTACAAAACGATGAGCTTCTAAACCTTCCCCCAGTCGAAAAGCATTATACCATTTATCAAACAGGATGTCAAGGAAAAAGTCTTTATCGGACTGAGAATCGTGATCTCGCATTTTCCTCTTGCATCCAGGCCGGTTTTTAACATATAATCGCCGATTCTCGATAGATTCTTCCTGCGCCTTAGTGGATACGTTTGAGAACAGTCAGTTACGCACCTGAAATCAGAAATATAAAGTTTTATACGACAAGGGTTTATAATTGTTCGATGCTTTAACGGAAAAGTTTAATACGGTTTTTCGGTCTCTTTCGGGTAAGGGGCGAATAACCGAGGCAAACATCTCGGACGCGATGCGTGATGTCCGAAAAGCGCTGCTTGAGGCTGACGTTAACTACAGTGTAGTAAAGAAGTTCTGTAAAGATGTTGCCCAGGCTGCCGTTGGCGCAGAGGTGATAAAAAGCCTTCACCCCGGCCAGGTCATGGTGAAACTGGTCAACGAGGAACTTACCAGGTTGATGGGCCCGGTGGACACGAGTATATATTTTGTCTCGCCCGGGCCGACCGTGATAATGCTGGCCGGCCTGCAGGGCGGCGGTAAGACTACAACCGCAGCCAAAATGGCAAAATACCTCGTCGCAAAAGGCAAAAAACCGCTTCTGGTCGCAGATGACCTGCAAAGACCGGCGGCTATTGAGCAGCTTATTACCCTTGGACAGCAGATCGATGTTCCCGTTTACAGCGAGCAGAGCAAAGATTCCGTAAAGGTCGCCCGCAACGGAATAAAGCATGCGAAGAAGCTGGGCTGTGATGTTGTGGTGCTCGATACGGCAGGCAGGCTCCACGTGGATACCGAGATGATGGCCGAGATATCCAACGTGGCAAAGGCTGTTAATCCGCACCAGATCTACCTGGTCTGCGATGCGATGACCGGTCAGGATGCGGTTAATTCGGCGAGTGAATTTAACGCTCAGCTTGAGCTTGACGGTGTTATCCTGACTAAGCTTGACGGTGATGCCAGGGGCGGAGCGGCATTGAGCGTAAAGGCCGTTACCGGAAAGCCTATCAAGTTCATCGGCGTCGGCGAAAAACTCGATAACCTCGAAGAGTTTCACCCAGACCGTATGGCCAGCAGGATCCTTGGTATGGGTGATGTCGTTACCCTCGTGGAAAAGGCCCAGGAACAGTTCGATGTCGACGAGGCCGAAAAACTGCAGAAAAAAATGGCCAAGGGGACCTTCGGTTTCGATGATTTCCTGAAACAGATGCAGGCCTTAAAGAAAATGGGCGGTATGAGCAGTATGTTAAAGCTCATGCCGGGCATAGGCTCCCAACTCGGCGACCTGGATGTCGAAGACAGCGAGATCGGCAAGATGGAAGGCATCGTACATTCCATGACCATTGCCGAGCGCCAAGGGCCGGACATTATAGACTCCTCACGCAGAAGACGTATCGCCAGGGGGTGCGGCAGGAGTCTGCAGGATGTCGCAGGACTGATAAAAACTTTCAAACGCTCCCGGGACATGATGAAAAGTCTCAGCGGCAAGGCCGGAGGTTTTAAAAACCTTATGAGCGGCAAGATGGACATGTTCGGAGCGATGGGGGGGGGCAGAAAAATAAAACAGCGTTCCAAGCGAAAAAGGGTCATAAAAAGAAAAGGAAAAGTAAGACGGCGCTGAAAAATAAATTATCTCTGGAATTATATCTCAAAAAGCTTAGTCTTTTCGTGGATGACGAATTCGGCCATCGGGTACGTCAGCAGTTCGAAGACATCCGCGGCTCGAGCGAGCTGGCGATGCTTCAGACGCCAAGCAGCGATGAACTGGACCAGTTGAAAAAGGCCTTTGCCATAATGACACCTGCGGAAAAACAAAACGCTGAAAACCTAACGGACGAACAGGTACAAAAGATCGCCGACGACGCCGAAATTGACACAGGCATCTTCGCGATCTTTATTAACGGTTATATTCTGGAATGCAAACGTGTTTTGTGATCTGTAACGGACAGATCGCGGAAATTAATCATATATGTTTCGAAAGGAAAAGTAATGGCAGTTAAGATCAGAATGACGCGCATTGGAAGAAGGCACAGGCCTTTCTTCAGGATCAACGCGGTGGACGGCAGAACTCCCCGTGACGGAAGGATACTCGAAAAACTCGGGCACTACGACCCCATCGAAAAGGACCCCGAAAAGCAGGTCGTACTCAATCTCGAACGGGTAAACCACTGGCTGGAACTCGGCGCGATACCTTCTGAAACGGTTTCACAGATACTTTCAAGGTTCGGGATCAAAACTAAACACGCCGAAGCAAAGGCTGTGCGAAGAAAACAAGCAAAGGCCCAGGCCCGTGCCAAGGGCAATTTCTTCAATAAAGCTGAAAAAGTAGCTGCTGAAAAGGCGGAAGAATTAAAGGCTGCCGAACTTACCGCTGCCGATGACGCGAAGGCTGCTGAAGCAAAGGCCGATGAAGCCAAGGCCGATGAAGCGAAAGCCGATGAAGCAAAGGCTGATGAAGCAAAGGCCGATGAAGCCAAGGCTGATGAAGCGAAAGCCGATGAAGCAAAGGCCGATGAAGCAACGGCTGATGAAGCGAAAGCCGATGAAGCAAAGGCTGATGAAGCCAAGGCCGATGAAGCCAAGGCTGATGAAGCGAAAGCCGATGAAGCGAAAGCCGATGAAGCAAAGGCTGATGAAGCGAAGGCTGATGAAGCGAAAGCCGATGAAGCCAAGCCCGCTAAAACAAAGGCCGCTAAAGCGAAAACCGCTAAAACGAAAGCTGCTAAAGCCAAGGCTGATGAAACGTCTGCAAAGGACGAGGCCGGCGATGCTGAAGCAGAAGATAAGAGTTAACCGAAGCGATGAGGATCGATGTTCTTACGCTTTTTCCGGAGATGTTCGAATCGCCGCTGGGCTTTTCTATTATTAACAGGGCCCGGCAGCGCAAGATCGTCGAGATCGTTTTGACTAACATCAGGGATTTTGCCACGGACAGTTATAATAAAGTCGACGACAAACCCTACGGCGGGGGGGCGGGCATGGTAATGATGCCGGGGCCCGTCTTTGACTGCTTCGAATGCGCCCGAAAACTCTCGGACGACAAAGCAAAAGTTATTCTGCTTACCCCGCAGGGTCAAAAGCTTACGCAATCCAAAGTCCGCGAGCTTAGTACGGAAAAACGACTAATTCTTATTGCAGGCCGATACGAGGGTTTTGACGAAAGGATCCGGACAGGTCTTGACGCCGAGCAGATATCTATCGGCGATTATGTCCTCAGCGGCGGTGAGTTGCCGGCGATGGTGGTGATCGATTCGGTCGTGCGGCTGCTTGAGGGGGCTCTCGGCGACGGGACTTCAGCACAGGACGATTCTTTCAGCGAGGGACTTCTGGAATATCCGCAATATACAAGGCCGGAGGTCTTTCGCGGAATGAAGGTTCCTGAAATACTTTTAAGCGGTGACCACGCAAAGATCGCCGAATGGCGAAAACAGCAGGCCCTGGAAAGAACAAAAGCCGATCGGCCTGACTTGCTCGAAGATAAAAATGAATGACAAGTTACTTTTCCGGATCTGATCTGGAAACAGGGTTCTTAGGTCAGTAAACGAGCATGAAGGGCAAAAATTAACTTGAAAAAGGCCGGCTCATTTGTTAGGATAGACAAGATGAAAAAGGTATTAGAGCAAGACAAGAGGGGTTTTACGCTCATAGAGCTTCTGGTCGTGATAGCGATCATAGCTCTTTTGCTGTCCATCCTGTTGCCGGCATTGAAAAAAGTAAAGAAGCAGGCGCAAGCGGTTATCTGCTCATCGAATCTTCATCAGTGGGGTCTGATCTGGAAATTGTATGTCGATGAAAATGACGGGTACTTCACAAGCGGCGCGGGAGTGGGATGGAAACGCGGCCAGTGGATTGTAGCGCTGCGCAAGTACTGGGCCGACCGGCAAAGCCTTCTGACCTGTCCAAGTGCTACCAAGCCGATAGAGGGGGAACAGCATGGAGGGCCCTTCAATACTTATCTGTCGAGCAATCCCTCCGATCCGGGTCCCGATGGGTATATCGAAAGGGCAAGTTACGGGATGAACAACTGGGTGTTCAATCCTCCGTCGGGTGTGTCGGATATCCAGGGGCGTGATTCCAGATTGCACTGGCGACGCATGGATGTCTCCAACGGGAGTCAGATACCGCTGTTTCTCGATAGCATGTGGCGCGGGGGCGGGCCTTATTATGAAGGCGGCGATACAACTATTGCTCCAGCGTATTCCAATGGCCAGTGGCATGGATCGGGGCATGAAATGAAGCATTTTTGCATTGACCGACACAATAAATCGATCAACGGGTTGTTCCTCGATCTGTCAACACAAAAGATCCCGCTGAAACAACTCTGGAAACTAAAATGGCACAGAACGTTTGATACAAGAGGCTATACGGAAAACGGCGGAGTATGGCCCGATTGGATGAAATCCTTTAGCGAATAGGAACAAATAGGGTTTTTGGGCCAATAAATGGGCATGAAGGGCAGAAATTAACCTGAAAAAGCCGGCTCATTTATTAATATAGACAAAATACAAGAAGTTTTATAAAAAAAGCTTGTTTCAGGGGTAAAAACCGGTATACTACTCGATTCTTTATCACTATGAGTCTGTGGTCAGTGCACAGCGGGTAAGGAAATTAAAAAAAACTTTTAGTAAAAAATAAATCGCAGGAGACAGACCAGTGAAAACTGAAATATTAGATTCGGTTGAAAGCAAAAGCCTGAAGGAAAAAGTCCCGTATTTTGAGATCGGCGACACCGTCGACGTCAAATGCAGGATACAGGAAGGCAACAAGACCCGCATTCAGACCTTTACCGGCACGGTGATCGCCCGGAAGGGCCGCGGAATAAACGAGACCTTTACCGTTAGACGCGTAGTAGGCGATGAGGGCGTCGAAAGGGTCTTCCCGCTGAATTCCCCGAACGTTGTAGATGTCAGCCCGGTCCGCAGCGGAAAGACGAGACGCGCAAAACTTTATTTTCTCCGCGACAGAACCGGTAAAGGCGCAAAGCTTCCTCATCGCCACAGCAAACACACGGTGGTCAGATAGTTTTTGGGGGTAAATGACTTGCTCTTGCTGCCCGGCAGAAGACAAAAACTCATGGCTGACCCGAAGCTGCTCGGACGCTGGGGCGAAAAACGTTCCGAACGCTTTTTGAAAAATAAAGGTCTGAAAACCATTGCCAGGAACTTTTCCTGCAAGACCGGTGAGATAGATCTGGTTATGGCTTCAAACGATGGAGCCATTATTTTTGTCGAGGTAAAATCCAGGCGGGATGAGGATTTCGCACAGGCACAGGATGCTGTCAATCCGGCTAAACGAACAAAGCTCGT
>CBDUSK010000056.1:0-8213 GCA_965369915.1 uncultured Phycisphaerae bacterium | reverse complement strand
TTTCGAAAGGGAAGGATCATGGAAACCAGCAAAAAGTATCAAATGTTAATGTTGTCAATGGTTGTTCTTGTCGTCGGGCTGTACAGTAACGGCTGTGACAAATCTGACGAGGAAAGCAGTAAGGCCGGCCAGGCCTCTGCCGCAAGCGTCGAACTTTGTACTGATTGCGGTCAGATCAAGGGAACTGAATTATGCTGCAAACCGGGTCAGGTAAAATGTGCCGGATGTAGTTTGGTGAAGGGTTCGCCCGGCTGCTGTAATATCCCTAAGGGGTCAACAAAGGTCGAACTCTGTGGGAAATGCGGCCAGATCAAAGGTACGGAAGTTTGCTGCAAAGCGGATCAGCCAAAATGCTCCAAGTGCGGACTTGCGAAAGGTTCTCCGGGCTGCTGCAAAATTCCAACAAAATAGATATTCACCTGCTGAAGAAAACCTGGCCGGTGGCCTAATTAGATTGAATGGACCAGCTGTGATGAATACCCGTTCAAATATGATTTTTTGTCTCGGTGTATTAATATGCATATCGGGCATAGGCCCGTATGCATCTACGGGAGAAGCGAAAATGTCAGACATTTTGCAAAAGCCAAAATACATTAACAGACTAAGCAAGGAAACCAGTCCGTATTTACTCCAACACGCCCACAATCCTGTGGACTGGTACCCCTGGTCAAAAGAGGCCTTTGAAGCTGCCAAAAAACAAGACAAACCCATTTTTCTTTCGATCGGTTACTCGACCTGTCACTGGTGTCATGTCATGGCCCATGAGAGTTTTGAAAATGAAGAGATCGCAAAAATAATGAACCAGTATTTTGTATCCATCAAGGTTGACCGTGAACAGCGCCCGGATATTGACAGCGTTTACATGAAGGCAGTACAGGCGATGACCGGCAGCGGCGGGTGGCCTTTGTCAGCGTTCCTGACTCCTGACGGCAAGCCTTTTTATGGCGGTACATATTTTCCGCCTGAGGATAATTTCGGAAGACCCGGCTTTAAGCAGCTTCTGCTTGCCATAGCAGATGCCTGGGAGAAAAACCGTCCTTCGTTGTTAAAATCAGCCGATAACCTGACCAATATCCTTGCAGAAACAGATACAGGGCAAAAACAAGAGCTATCCGAAAATATGATCAAAAATGCAGCGGATCGTTTTTCCAGAATTTTCGATCCGAAGTATGGGGGATTCGGAACTGCCCCTAAGTTCCCGCAGGCAAGTATCCTTTCAATGCTTATAGGTTACAGCAAACGCAGTGGTGACGAAAAAATACTTTCAAAGGTAACTGTGACGCTTGACGGTATGGCAAAGGGCGGCATATACGACCACTTAGGCGGAGGATTTCATCGATACTCAACCGACGCAAAATGGTTAGTGCCGCATTTTGAGAAGATGCTTTATGACCAGGCGCTTATAAGCAAGAGCTATCTGCAGGCCTATCAGGTCACCGGCAACACTGAATACAAAAGAATTGTAACAGAGATCTTCGAATACCTCCTGCGTGATATGACCGACAGCGAAGGCGGATTTTACAGTGCGGAAGATGCGGACAGCGAGGGAGAAGAAGGAGTTTTTTACGTCTGGGATCCGGACGAGATCGAAAAGCTCCTAAGCAAAGAGCAAGCGAAGATATTCAAAAAGTATTACGGTGTGACAAAACGCGGAAATTTCGAACATGGCAAGAGTATTCTTCATGTAACAAAGTCCATTAAAGAATTTGCAAAGGAGTTTAATACAGATGCGCAGCAGGTAAGCAAGCTCTTATCCCAGGGCCGGCAAAAACTTTTCGAAGCAAGAAGCAAAAGGGTCCGGCCTGGACGTGATGAAAAGATAATTACTGCGTGGAACGGCCTTATGATATCGTCACTTTCTTACGGCGGAGCGGTAATGGGAGAGGAAAAATACATCCGGGCAGCCAAGCGAGCAGCAGAATTTGTGTCGAATAAGCTGCTGGTAAACGGGCGATTGATGCGGTTCTATGGTAATGGTAAGGCGATCGATAAGGCTGTACTGAATGATTATGCGTTTTTGATAACGGGCTTACTGGATCTTTACGAAGCGACATTCGATGCGAAGTGGCTAAGCAAGGCAAAGGAACTTTCCGATCAGATAATAGAATTGTTCGGCGACGAAAATAAAGGGGCATTCTTTCTTACTGGAAAAGATGCGGAACGATTGATATTGCGAAACAAACCTGACTATGATGGAGCGTTGCCCACTGGAAATTCTGCAGCAGCTCTCGGCCTGCTCAGACTTGGTCAGATGACAATGGAACCAAAATATACAAAGGCAGGCGAAGAGATCCTGCGTGAGTTTTCGGGACGCTTGAAACAGATACCCTCAAGCCTGACATATATGTTGACGGCGCTTGATTTTTGGCTTGGGCCCCGTCAGGAAATTGTTATCGCCGGAAAGTTCGAATCGAAGGAGACTAAACAAATGCTCCGGCTGATCTATGATAAGTTTTTGCCAAACACCGTAGTCCTATTACACGAAGAGGGAAAGTCCGGGCAGGAAATCGAAAGTATTGTACCGTTTATAAAAGGACAAAACATGATCGACGACCGGGCAACCGCTTATGTTTGTGAAAACTTTGTCTGTAACCAGCCCGTAAACAAGCTAAAGGATCTCGAGCGGATACTTGCAGATATCTATAAAAAATAATTACCCTTGAAAAGGTTCGGGGTAATTATTAAGTTTTATTTAGCAAAGGAGAATCTTCCATGGATATATATGAATATGCGATGCAGATGGAAAAAGATGGTGAAGATTTCTATCGCCAAATTGCTGAAAAAAACCAAAGCAAAGGATTACGGACCATTTCTAATATGCTTGCAGACGATGAAGTTAAACATTACGAGATTATTAAAATGATGAAAACTGTCCAGCAATCAGTAACAGAGACGGCTATTCTTAAGGATTCGAAGAACATTTTCGAAAAAATGAGGGACACCGAAGAATTGCTCGATGCAAATACAGAATCAATCGAACTTTATAAAAAAGCCCGGGATATCGAGAAGAAAAGTCAGGACTTTTACCTCGAGAAATCAAATGAAGTCGAGGACGGATCTCACAGGGAAATATTTCTCAAATTAGCAGAAGAAGAAAAGAAACATTTTTTTCTCTTAGAAAATATCATTGATTTTATATCAAGGCCGCAGGAATGGCTTGAAAACGCCGAATTCGTTCATTTGGAAGAATATTAACCTATTTTGCAGGAAGTATAAATCTTATGGTAAGCGACGAACCAAAGCAAAAAACTGAAAGCTTATCAATTGTCTTATGCGGTCAGGCAGGCCAGGGCATACAGACTGTAGAATTTCTTTTAACAAGAATTCTGAAGTTTGCCGGTTACAATGTCTTTGCCACAAAAGAATTTATGTCTCGTATCCGAGGAGGAACTAATTCAACCGAAATACGAGTATCTTCCAGGCCGGTTCAGGCTTTTGTCGATCGCATAGACATTCTTGTACCGTTAGACAGGAATGCTCTGGTACATTTAGAAAAAAGGATATCTTCTGATACACTTATCTTAGGGGAAAAAATAAACTTAGGTACCGCAACGCAGCAAAAATCCGATAACTTCATCGAAGTTGCTTTTAGTCAGATAGCCTCTGAGATTGGAAATAAGATTTACTCAAATATAGTAGCAGTAGGTACATTTTTGGGCCTGTTCGGTATCGAACCACAGGCAGCTGCGGCATATATTAAGAAACACTTCGCTTCTAAAAGCAAAAGTGTAATAGAAGAAAATATCAAAGCAGTAGAAGCTGGTTACAGGATAGGCAATGAACTATTGAGAACCGAGCGAATTAAAATTAATATAGAGAAAAATCCGAACTTAGCCGCACAAATGCTTTTAAACGGAGCCGAAGCAATAGCTCTGGGAGCTTTAGCAGGAGGGTGTAATTTCATATCCTCTTATCCAATGTCGCCTTCTACGGGAGTATTGGTTTTTCTTGCCTCAAAGCAAAAAGATTTTGAGATCGTCGCAGAACAGGCCGAAGATGAAATCGCCGCTATTAATATGGCTATTGGAGCATGGTACGCAGGTGCCCGTGGTATGGTAACCACTTCCGGCGGCGGTTTTGCTTTAATGGCCGAAGGACTTAGCCTGGCAGGCATGCTGGAATCCCCGATCGTGATCCATCTTGCCCAAAGGCCCGGCCCGGCAACAGGATTGCCAACGAGAACCGAACAGGCGGATCTGGAACTCGCCCTTTATGCCGGACATGGCGAATTCCCCAGAATAATCCTGGCACCGGGAACCGCAGAGGAAGGTTTTTATTTGACGCAAAAAGCTTTTAACCTTGCCGATAAATATCAGATTCCCGTGATCATCCTTACGGACCAGTATTTCATTGATTCTTACTACAATATCCCCGACCTTGATCTGACGGATCTGGATATTGAAAAACATATAGTTAAAACCAAAGCAGACTATCGAAGATACGAATTGACAGACAGTGGTATTTCTCCTCGCGGCATACCGGGTCATGGAAAAGGATTAGTTTGTGTCGATAGTGACGAACATGATCGGATGGGGCATATTACAGAAGACCTGGAACTGAGAGTTAAGATGGTCGATAAGAGACTCCGGAAATATGAATCAATAAAACATGATATAATTCGGCCTGAGATAATAGGGCCCGAAGATTATAAGGTCCTGATATTGTGTTGGGGCTCGACGCGTAATGTTGTAACCGAAGCTGTAACAGCTATTTCGAGAAACGATACAGCAATTCTGCATTTTAAACAGTTACATCCCCTGCATGAAAAGACTATCGATTACCTTAAAAAAGCGGAAAAACGGATAATCATCGAGGGTAACGCTACCAGCCAGTTTGGTAAGTTAATAAAGCTTAAAACAGGCTTTGATATCGAAAAAAGAATTTTGAAATATAACGGCCTGAGTTTCACGGTTGAAGAACTTACCGGAGAACTAAGAAATATTTTGGACCAGGGTTAAAGAAATGACAGATACAAAAACTTTTGAGATGGGTAATATAGATATAGCCTGGTGTCCCGGTTGCGGAAATTTTCCGATACTTAAAATTTTAAAGCAGGCATTGACCGAGCTGCAAACTGACCCTAAGGACCTGGTAATGGTCTCCGGTATCGGACAGGCAGCCAAGATCCCGCATTATCTTAAATGTAATATATTTAACGGTCTGCATGGACGGGCACTGTCACCTGCAACTGCGATCAAAGCAGTAAATCCATCGCTTACAGTAATTGCCCAAAGCGGCGATGGTGACATGTACGGCGAAGGGGGGAATCATTTCATACACACGATCCGCAGAAACCCGGATATAACAAATATTGTCCACAACAATATGGTCTACGGCCTGACCAAGGGGCAGGCATCACCGACCAGCAGGCCGGGTTTCGTAACACCCGTTCAGGTTGCCGGAGTGTTTCTTGAGCCGTTCAATCCGTTGGCAGTGGCTATTGCTTTAAATGTCAGTTTTGCCGCCAGGGCTTTTTCCGGCGATAGCGAACAATGTAAAGAAATAATTAAAAAAGCAATATGTCACAAAGGCTACTCATTAGTCGATATATTACAGCCATGTGTTTCATTTAATAAGATCAATACTCACCAATGGTTTAAAGAAAATACCTATTACCTGGAAGATCACGATATATCGGACAGGCAGCAAGCTTTTAAAAAGGCGATCGAAACTGACAAATTACCTCTCGGAATTTTCTATATAACCTCAGAAAAGAAAACATTCGAAGAAAACATCGAAGTATATAAGAAAAACAAAGTGCCATTACATACTCGAGAACTTGATATTGAAAAATTGAACGAATTAAAGGACACATTTAAAAACGCTTGAAAATTATATTTAAGGAAGGTGCAAAATGGAACTTAAAGGAAGTCAAACAGAAAAGAATTTATTAACCGCGTTCGCGGGCGAATCACAGGCAAGGAACCGTTATACATACTTTGCCAGCCAGGCCAAAAAGGATGGTTACTAACAGATAAGAGCTATTTTCGAAGAGACAGCGAACCAGGAAAAAGAACATGCTAAAAGAGAATTCAAGTTTTTAGAAGGCGGCGAAGTCGAGATCGCAGCGGCTTTTCCCGCCGGTGTGATCGGCAGCACAATCGACAATCTCAAAGCCGCCGCAGCCGGCGAAAATTATGAAACTACCGAGATGTATCCCGGGTTTGCAAAGATCGCCGACGATGAGGGTTTTAGTGAGATCGCAAACGTGTTTAGAAGCATAGCTGTAGCCGAAGCCCGCCACAGAGACCGGTATCTGGCGTTAGCTGAGAATATTAAACGGGGCAGTGTATTTAAGAAAGACGATTCCGTTCGCTGGGTGTGCAGGAACTGCGGCTATGTACACGAAGGCACTGAAGCTCCGAATGAATGTCCTGCCTGCAAGCATCCACAGGCTCATTTTGAACTGGAGGCTGTTAATTACTAAAAGAGGTTCGTTTAAGCTGGTAAAATCTCATATTCAGGACCGTTTTTAAGGGAGAACAAAAATGAAAAAACGTATTGGAAAAAAGCCGTTCATAATCGGTTTAACAATTTTAGCCGGGCTTCTGGTGTCAATAGCTTATTCGCACTGTCAGATACCGTGCGGTATTTATGATGACCAGGCCAGATTCGATATGATCGCAGAACACATTACCACTATCGAAAAATCAATGAATGAGATAAAGAAATTATCCGAGCAGGATAAGCCGAATATGAACCAGATAGTTCGCTGGGTCCAAAACAAAGAAGAACATGCTGATGAGCTCGGCCATATTGTAACTTACTATTTTATGGCACAGCGGGTAAAGCCGACACAAAAGACGGAGGGCAGGAAGTATGATGAATATGTAAAGAAATTGACTTTGCTGCATAAAATACTGATTTCTTCTATGAAGGCAAAGCAAACGACAGACCTTGCGAACGTAGAAAAGCTCAAGGGCTTATCGGAGGAATTTCATTCAGTGTACTTTGCTAAGCCGGACCAGAAAAAGCGTTAACTTTGAGCAATATGAGTACACCTAAGTCGCAGATAATTGTCATCGAGTACTTTTATTACAAATAAGAGTTTGAATTTTGAGTTCTAAACTATTAGGAGATATAAAATGGCAAAAGTGAAAAAAAACATTCTGACCACAGCTTCGGGAGCACCTGTGGATAACGACCAGAATACCATGACAGCCGGAAGTCCCGGCCCTGCCTTGATGCAGGATGTCCACTTAATGGAAAAACTGGCCCATTTTAACCGGGAACGTATCCCGGAACGCGTAGTACACGCCAAAGGTGCCGGTGCTCACGGTTACTTCGAGGTAACCAAAGATGTTACAAAATACACAATGGCAAAATTCTTATCCGAAATCGGCAAGCGAACGGAAGTCTTAGTACGTTTTTCAACGGTAGGCGGCGAAAAAGGCTCGGCGGATACAGCCCGTGACCCCCGCGGTTTCGCGGTAAAGTTTTATACCGAAGAAGGCAACTATGATATGACGGGCAACAACACTCCTGTATTCTTCATAAGAGACCCGTTAAAGTTTCCCGACTTCATTCACACTCAAAAGCGAAATCCCGCAACTAATGCTCCTGATCCGGACATGTTCTGGGACTTTCTGTCTCTTACACCCGAATCGATCCATCAGGTAACCATACTTTTTTCCGACCGAGGCACCCCCAAAGGCTATCGCCATATGAACGGGTACAGCAGCCATACCTTCAAATGGTATAATGAAAAAGGTGAATATTTTTGGGTACAGTATCATTTTAAGACAGAGCAGGGTATTGAGAACTTTACCCGCCAGGAAGCAAGTCGCATTGCAGGCGAAAACGCTGATTATGCTACCCGCGATTTATATGAGGCGATAGCAAAAGGCGATTATCCAGCATGGAAGGTCTGTGTACAGATCATGACACCTGAAGAAGCCCAAAAATACCGATTTGATATTTTTGACATAACCAAAGTCTGGCCACATGGCGACTTTCCGCTTGTTGAGATAGGGAAAATGGTTCTGAACCGCAATCCCGAAAATTATTTTGCCGAGGTAGAGCAGGCGGCTTTTTCACCGGGCAATTTTGTGCCGGGCATAGCTGCTTCGCTGGATAAGATGCTCCAGGCACGCCTCCATTCGTACCATGATGCTCACCTGTACCGCCTGGGACCGAATTACCAGCTACTACCGGTCAACGCTCCCAAGGCAGAGGCTATGAACAATTATCAACGTGATGGATATATGCGTTTC
>CBDUSK010000055.1:0-8228 GCA_965369915.1 uncultured Phycisphaerae bacterium | reverse complement strand
GCGTACGGAGTTGATGCCGGAAGCATCGATCTTCGGTGCAGGCGAATTGAGAGTATCGCATGTTAAACTTTTCCGTGATATATACTATTACGGTGCCATAGAGGCCAAGGAGATCCTGCGTGCCGGAGAAGGCAAACCGTTTACCCTTGGTAAGGACGAGTTCTTTGTATTAGGCGATAACAGCCCGGCCAGTCGAGACAGCCGATGGTGGGAAAAACCGGGATTGGGTAATAACGGGATGGAATACAGAAAAGGAGTTGTTCCGCGTGATTATCTCGTAGGTAAGGCTTTTGTGGTGTTCTGGCCCGGCGGGCAGCGGCCATTTGAAAAATCGCCGATCAACTTCATTCCCTATATCGGTGGAATGAAGTTAATCGCCGGAGGATCGTACAAATGATAATTGAAGTAGAAGAAACAGGTATATTATAAGTATGACAGGTTGTTAGAAATCCATGGACTCACAAAACGATGGCTGAGAATGCAGAGCAGACAATCGATTATCCCCGGATGCGTCGGAGTACTACCCTTGCGGGCATCATTGAGACGATGGAGTGGGTAATAATAGCCCTTATCCTGGCATTTATCTTCCGTGCCTTTGTAATGGAAGCGTTTCGGATCCCGACCGGGAGCATGGCCGATACTCTCCATGGTGCCCATTTTCATCTCCGGTGTACCCGGTGCGGTTATGGATATGATGTGGGCGGTGATTACTATACAACCCTGAAACCCCAGTGCCCGAGCTGCAGATATGTTCTGCCTTCGGGTACACCGATGTCGGTTTCCAACGGAGACCGGATACTTGTGCTTAAGTGCATATACCAGTTTGTAGAGCCAAAGCGGTGGGACGTAGTGGTGTTTAAAAATCCGCTCGATCCAAGTGAAAACTATATAAAACGGATGATCGCCGGTGCCGGTGAGACAGTTGAGATAGTTGACGGAGATATTTATATCAACGGTCAGATCGCGAGAAAACCGGCGAATGTTCAGGAAGAGCTTTGGATGCCGATCTACGATAATGACTATCAGCCGCCGGCTGAGATGATGAAACGTCCCGGGGAAAAACGTAAGGAACCGTCGAACGGGAACTTTCTTTGGCAGCAGCCTTTTGAAAATGATGCGGTCTCACATTGGGAGCTTAATGCAGACGGTCCAACGGTTTTTGCCCTTGACAGCGATCCGGAGCAGGTCAATATAATTTATTATGATGCGCAGATAGGCAATGATTTCAAGGCGAAGTATGCATACAATAACAGCAGCAGCTATTTTCGCAGACCTTCATGCAGTGACCTGATGGTACGGTTTCATGTTACCCCGGGCAGTTCCGAAGGTCTGATAGGTATTACCCTGAGGAAATACGGAACGTATTACCATGGGCATGTGAACTTTTCGGGTGAGATGGTAATCGAAAAGGCAGATGGCGATATCTCTTTCGAATTGGCCCGCCGGAAGATAACAAATGTTACGAAAGACGAGGCGGTTCGTCTTCGATTTGCAAATGTCGACCATCAGCTCGTACTTGAATTCGGGAACGAAAAGCTCAAGTATGACCTTGGGCCTGGTCCGACCGATGCCGGAGAAATAACTCGAAAGGACCCTTCTGAAGTGCGTATTTTCGGTGCGGGCAAGATCAGGCTTTCCCACTTAAGTCTTTTCAGGGATATTTACTATACGAGTAACGGGAGCCTCAGGGCCGGGGAAGGGAACCCTTTTACTCTGAATGAGGATGAATATTTCGTCTGCGGGGACAACAGCCCTTACAGCCAGGATGCCCGGCGTTGGGAAACTGAAGGAATAGGCAATAACGGGGTCAGATACCGTACCGGAACGGTACCGCGTGACTACCTTGTAGGTAAAGCGATATTGGTGTACTGGTCGGACGCGTTTAAGCCTCATGAAAATTTTATGCCTGTGATACCCAATATCGGGCGAATCCAGTTTATCCAGGGCGGCTCGGGTAAAAAACTCTGAGAGAACGTTTCAGAGGATCGTCATATAAGTCTCCAGGGTGCAGTTTACCGGCCCGATATACCACACCTATTTATAAACCGTGCTGATATAAACAGATATATTTTTGGGCAGTATTGAGCCATATGATCCGTGAGGGGTCAGAATTAAACAGGTACGATATTTGGCAGATTTTGCGGAATAAATATGTTAAAAATAGTTAGATTTATTGACTTTATTGGTGTTTTGGGATACATTACCATCTGGTGAAAACCGTTTTCGGGGGGCTAAGGACGGGACCAAAACCTATCGGGAATTGGGTACTAAGGATAGACGGAAACTATGGCCGATGCAGAAGAATCAATTCAGGAGCAATTCGAGGGTAAGCGGATCCTTGATGAGCTTAAGCATTCGTATCTGAACTATGCGATGAGCGTCATTGTCTCGCGGGCACTTCCTGATGTTCGCGATGGCCTGAAGCCGTCGCAGAGGCGTATACTTGTTGCGATGGACGATCTTAATCTTGGTCCTCGGTCCAAGCACCGCAAATGTGCCAAGATAGTAGGTGATACAGGGGGCAACTACCATCCTCACGGAGACCAGGCGACGTATGGAACTCTTGTTCGTATGGGTCAGGGCTGGAACATGCGTCAGAGACTTATCGATCCCCAGGGCAACTTCGGAAGTATCGATGCGGACCCTCCGGCCGCTATGCGCTATACTGAAGCGCGGATGACCGAAGCTGCGACGGAAATGCTTGAGGACCTTAAGCGTGACACGGTGGATTTCGTTCCGAACTATGACGAGACGCGGACGGAACCGGTGGTGCTGCCGTCGAAGTTTCCAAACCTGCTTGTGAACGGGGGAAGCGGGATAGCGGTGGGGATGGCGACCAATATTCCGCCTCATAATGTTGGCGAGGTATGCGATGCACTTCTTTTGATGATCGATGATCCGGAGTGCGGTTTTAAGGATATCCTTGAAAAGCTTCCCGGCCCGGATTTCCCGACGGGCGGTATCATCTGCGGACGTAAAGGGATCATGGATGCGTATGTTACGGGCAGAGGTCACCTGAAAGTAAGGTGCAGGTCCGACGTTGAGACGAACAAGAGAGGCAGAAACAGCATCGTGATTACCGAAATACCTTATAATGTGGTCAAGAGCACTATCGTTTCGAAGATAGCCGATTGCGTTCGCGGGGGTCAGATAGCCGAGATTGCCGACGTACGTGATGAGTCTGACCGCAAGGGAATGCGTGTTGTCGTCGATCTGAAAAAAGATGCCGATGCAAGGGTGGCCTTGAATAAGCTTTACCGGTTTACTCCGCTGCAGAGCACGTTCGCAATAAATAATGTCGTACTTGTGAATAATCGCCCTGATACGCTGAACATCAAGCAGATGCTCAAGCTGTTCATCCAGCATCGCATGACAGTAGTGCGCCGGCGAGGCAGGTTCCTGCTGAAACGATGCAGGAACCGGGCCCATATTCTGGAGGGTCTTATCCTTGCGGTGAGCGATATTGACGAGATCATATCGCTGATAAAACAATCTCCCGATGCCCCGGCGGCGAAGCTGAACCTGATGAAAAAGCCGTTGAAGCTCGAAGAGACCTCAACGCTTAAAAAGATACTTCCGGAAGCGTTTGTAACCGAAAGGAGCAAGGAAGAGCAGTTCCTGACCGGTCCTCAGGCCGATGCGATCCTGACCATGCAGCTGCAAAGACTTACGGGACTTGAGATCGAGAAATTAGCGAAAGAATACAGCGATCTGACCGAGCAGATAGCAGGTTACGAGGCGCTCTTAAACAGCAAGGACCTGATCCTCGATATTATTCGAGAGGATATTCACGATATCAGGGAAAAGTACAGCGATAAGAGACGTACAGAGATAAGTTTCGATGATGCAGAAGAATTCAACCTCGAGGACCTTATCCAGGAGGAGGAAGTTCTTGTAATGATAAGTCACGGCGGTTATATCAAGCGGGCCCCGATAGATACCTATCGCAAACAGGGTAGAGGCGGCAAAGGCGTGATCGGTTCGAGCACAAAGGAAGATGATTTTATCGAGCATATGTTCGTTGCTTCGACACATGATTATCTTCTTGCGTTTACGAGCAGGGGGATATGTCACTGGCTTCGGGTTTATGATATTCCAAGTATGTCGCGTCAGAGTAAAGGCAGAAATATCGTAAATCTTCTTCAGCTTAAGAATGAAAAGATCGCGTCGATAATAAATGTCCGGGAGTTTAATGAGCGTCAGTTGGTGATGGCGACACAGAACGGGCTGGTAAAGAAGACGGTTCTGAATGCGTACGGCAGACCCCGTGCGAACGGTGTTATAGCGATCAGACTTGACCCGAACGATGCACTTATAGGTGTGGCGGTTACCAGCGGAGCCGATGAGATAATCCTTGGCACGCGTGACGGAATGGCTATACGTTTCAGTGAGAGCCAGGCCCGCTCGATGGGCAGGGCCAGCAGAGGTGTGAGAGGAATAAAACTTCGTGAAGGTGACATGGTAGTGGATATGGTGATAGTTGAGGAAGGTGCGTCTCTGCTAACGGTCTGTGAAAACGGATACGGCAAGCGTACGGACCTGAATGACTATCGTAGTCAGAGCAGGGGCGGATTAGGGCTGATCAATATCAAGACGACCAGCCGCAACGGCAAAGTCGTGGCACTTAAGGCGGTGCATGATGAAGATGAACTTATGATGATAACGGCAGGGGGTATGATCATCCGGACGGGGCTGGAGGAGGTCCGAACGATCGGCAGGAACACGGCCGGTGTCCGTATGATAAGACTCAAGTCAGGCGATAAGCTTGTGACAGCTGAGAGACTTGCTACCGATGCCAACGGCGCCGCCGAGCAAGAGCCCGAAGAAAAATCAGCGGACGAATAAGGGGGCAGAGGTTATGACGGTAAAGGCCGGTAAAAACAGTCAGGTTGCCAAACCCGTCTATGTCATTTGCGGGAAAGATAAATATCTTGTCAGCGGTCAGTGCGAAAGTCTGGTTGACAAACTTTTGTCACCCCAAGAGCGAACAATGGCCCTGTATCAGCCGGAAGCGGACAAGGCCCAAATAACGGATGTACTTGACGAATTGAGAACACTGCCGTTTCTGGCCAAAAGACGCGTCGTAGTTATCAAAGATGCGGATAAATTCATATCTGAGAACCGGGAGTCGCTGGAAAAATACTTTGAGGACCCGTGTAAGACCGGTGTGCTGATACTGGTGGTGGCTACGTGGAACAAAAGCACCAGGCTGGCGAAGAAACTTCCCCTTGTTGGAAAGCTTATCGGGGTCAACGAAATAAAGCCTGGTCAATTATCAACGTATGCCGGAACATACGCGAGGGAACAATGCGGCAAAAGCTTACCCAGGGCGGCAGCGGAGCTTCTGGTAGAACTGGTGGGGGATGATGCGGGCAGGATCTGCCGTGAGATCGATAAGCTTGCGATATATGTTGACCAGCAGAACTCGATCGGCACGAATGATGTGGAAAAGCTGACGGGTCATAACCGGATGTTTAACGCTTTTGCGGTAATCGATGCGATCACGACCGGCAATGCCGCCGAAGCGGTCGAACGGTTGCGTAACATGTTTTCCGCCGACAAAAGTGCCGAGTTCACGGTCATAGGAGCATTTGCATTTCATTTCCGCAGGATGTTCAATGCCAAGAACCTTCTCGAAAAAGGGGTCAGCCAGCGTCAGGTCTCAGAAAAGCTTCGTATATGGGGCAACAAAGAAGCCTTTTTCGGACAGATCAGGCGTGTTTCGCTACGACAGATCGCCTCGATGCTGGCCGAACTTGGGCATATAGACTATGCCGTCAAGACAGGCCGAAGAGATGTCAGGTCGGCGATGGAGCAAATGGTGCTGAAAATGAGAGCGAGCGCATAATTTTTGCCCGGGACAAATCCAGCCTGTATATATCAGACAGTCTCGTTTGTTTTTGTTCTGGAAGGGGTTTTAAAAATTACTTTTTTGAACCTTGCATTCGATGTTGTCTCTGGTAGTATATTGGCGAATATGCGTGTTCTGGTTTTAAGAGAGACTATAAACTCAAGGAAAGGAGGTCTTTTATGAACGGGGAACAAACATTTTACCGTACCATCCCGCCGGAGAAGGTTGTCAAATATGTCATCATGGCGGTATTCGGGGTTGTGGTTCTTGCGGTGATAGCAACTTGTTTTTATACGGTCGAGACCGATGCCAAGGGAGTGATTACACGGTTCGGCAGGTTCGACAGGATCACGGAACCGGGACTTCATTTTAAACTGCCTTTAGGTATCGAGAGGGTTCGTAAACCCAAGGTCGAGAGGATATTCAAGGATGAGTTCGGATTCAGGACGTTAAGAGCGGGAGTGAAAAGCACGTACGGCAGTAAACAACTGGAAGAGTCGCTGATGCTTTGCGGAGACCTCAGCGTTGCGGAAGTCGATTGGATCGTCCAGTACAAGATCTCCGAGCCGGACAAATTTCTTTTTAACGTGCGAAATCCCAACACGATGATACGTGACGTAGCCGAATCTGTCATGAGAAACGTCGTAGGGGATTCTTCTGTGGATGAAGTTTTAACATCGCGAAGGATCGAGATAAATGTCGAAGCGGAGCAGAAGATGCAGGAGATACTAAAGTCGTATAACTCCGGCATCCAGATAACCGCGGTGAAGCTTCAGGATGTAAATCCCCCGGAGCAGGTAAGGCCGGCGTTTAATGAGGTCAACGCCGCTCAGCAGGACAAGGAAAAATTTATCAATTCTGCCCTTGAGGATTATAACAAGGTCATCCCGAGAGCCAGTGGCCAGGCCAAGCAGATGATAAAGCAGGCCGAAGCTTATGCGATCGACAGGACCAATACAGCCAAAGGTGACGCCTCTCGATTTGTGCAGATATGGACCGAATACAAACAAAGCAAGGATGTTACCCGCAGGCGGCTGTACCTGGAGAGCCTGGGTAAAATTCTGCCGAAACTCGAAAAAAAATATATCGTCGACGAGAACGTTAACAGCATTCTTCCATTATTGAAGCTTGGGGGGGAATAAAAATGCAGAACAAAAAATTAATTGTAATCGCAATAATCGTGATGCTCGCATTGATAACAACGAGTTCTTTTCTGTACGTGATCCCTGAGACCGAGCAGGTAGTGATAACGCAGTTCGGTCAGGCCAAGAGGGTAGTAACCCAGGCCGGGCTCCATTTGAAAAAACCGATACTCGAGCAGGTCAACAGATTCGAAAAACGCCTCATGGAATGGGACGGAAAACCCACACAGGTACCGACACAGGATAAGCGGTATATCTGGGTTGACTGCTTTGCCCGGTGGCGTATAACCGAGCCTTTGAAGTTTTTCCAGAGGGTACGAAATGAGACCTCGGCCCATGCGCTGCTTGATGATATCATCAATAGTGAAGTTCGAAACCAGATATCCAATCAACTGCTTATCGATGCGATCAGGACCTCCAACCGCCCGATGTCAATGATGGTCAAGTTGGAAGGAGAGCAATCCTCCGAAGCAACGGAAGTCCGGGTCGGACGTGATGAGATCACGGCACGAATACTGAAAAGGGCCGCCCCTGCAGCCCGGGAATACGGCATGGAGCTTGTGGACATAAGGATCAAGCGCATCAATTATGTCGAGCAGGTAAGAAGGGCTGTATATGAGCGGATGATAGTAGAGAGAAAACGTATCGCGGCCAAGTACCGTTCCGAAGGTGAAGGCGAAATGATGGATATCCAGGGCAAGAAGGAAAAGGAAGAAAAACAGATCCTTTCCGAGGCCTACCGGCAGAGCCAGGAGATCATGGGTAAAGCCGACGCCGAGGCGATAAAGATCTATGCTGAAGCGTATTCGAAGGATCCGGAGTTTTATTCGTTCCTTAAGACGCTGGAAAGTTATGAGAAAAATCTTCAGAAGTCCAGTACGGTCATACTATCGACCGACAGCGAGTATCTGAAGTATCTTAAGACACCCACGCCGGAATGACAGAAGTATAGTTAAGTAGCGCAGTTTTTCAGCAGGAGTTTTTTTGAGCAGGAACAGGATAACCGTAGTGGGAGCGGGCAATGTAGGTGCAACCACGGCATATTTGGCGGCAAAGGCTGAACTGGCCGATATTGTACTTCTGGACATAGTCGAAGGGCTGGCCGAAGGTAAGGCCCTGGATATGGCTGAATCGGGCGGGGTGGCTCCTTTTTCCGGTGCGATCACAGGGACAACCGACTGGTCCGTGACAAAGGACAGCGACCTGGTCATCATTACCAGCGGGATGCCCCGCAA
>CBDUSK010000054.1:0-8455 GCA_965369915.1 uncultured Phycisphaerae bacterium | reverse complement strand
GTCGTGGGAAAAACAAAGCCAAACAAAGCCAATTTGCTATTGGAAAATTTAGTGCTGAGGAAAGGAAATATCTTATCTGCTTTAAAGCAGCTAACGACGGGGTTTTTTTCGATGTCTGTAATACTTTTTTTTATATCGCGGGAGATTATCAAGGTCAGGCTCAGCGCCCTCCCAGATAGGTTTTATGTTGTTGATATCAATGATAGCTTTCAAGATCCGCAGATCGGATCTGGTAAACAGGGTAAGCGCAACTCCTTTTCGTCCCATTCTTGCGGTTCGGCCGGACCGGTGAGTATAGGCGTCGGTATATTTTGGAAAGTCGTAATTGATAACATGTGTCGCGTGTGCAAAGTCCAGACCTCGGCTTGCCAGGTCCGTAGCGACCATGGTAGTTATATCCATTCTGCGAAAACGGTTGAACAGCGAAGTTCTTTTGGACTGTTCGAGCCCGCCATGGATGATCTCCGTTGAGGGACGCTTGATGTCCTTCAGATGCTTGTAGAGGTTCTCGGCGTTACGTCGTGAATTGCAGAATATTATGGCCTGTTTGGGGTTGGCCTTCTTCAGGAAATCAACCAACGCCTCAAGACGGTGCCTCGGGTGCGTCTGAAGGAAGTGATGTTGCAGGCTTTGAGGGATCTGGGTTTTATGGCCCATATAAATTGTCAGAGGATCTTTTAAATATTTCTTTGCAAGGATTTCGATCTTTTTTGGCATTGTCGCTGAAAACAAAAGACTCTGGTGTTCGTGTATCAGGCACGAAAAGATCAATTCGACATCCGTGATGAATCCCATGCTGAGCATTTCATCGGCTTCGTCGAGTACGAATGTTCTGACGTCCGAGATGCTCAAAGGCGTATTATACAGCAGGTCGATGAGCCGGCCGGGGGTCGCCACCAGGATGTCAACTCCGTGGGCAAGCTTTGCTTTCTGCGTCTCTATCGAAAAGCCGCCGTAAACCGCAAAGGGACTCACGTCGATCCGACGAGCAATATCAGAGATCTCGCTGACATACTGAAGCGCCAGTTCACGAGTAGGGACCAAAATAAGAGACTGGATGGCCTTTATGGATGGATCGACCATTTGAACAAGCGGGATCGCACACGCCGCCGTTTTGCCCGACCCGGTTTCTGCACGGGCGATGATGTCCCTGCCCGAAAGAATGTGAACGAATGTCTTTTCCTGAACCGGAGTCAGATCGATGTACTTGATATCCGCTAATGCCGCGAGGATCTGAGGTTTCAGCCCAAGCTCGGTAAACTTCATGTCTCTTCGCTTTCTAAAACCATACTTTTCTCCTGCCAAACTACTGCTATTCAGTTCGGCTGGTGATCTCGATAAGATGAAAACCGAAATCCGTCTGAACCGGGCCAAGGCACTTCCCGATCTCCTCACTGAATACTACCTCATCGAATTCCGGGACCATCTGACCGGGACTAAATTCGCCAAGCTCACCGCCATCTTTGCCGGAGGGACATTTCGAATGCTCTGCTGCCATTTCTCCAAAATCCGTCCCACCTTCGATTTGGCTCTTGATCTCTTCGCATTTCTCTTTGCTTTCAAATAAAATGTGACGTGCTCTCGCTGTTGCCATAATGACCTCCAGATTCTAAATAAATGATTACAAAACTAAAACGCCTGATTATTAACCAGATACCCACAAAACACAACAAAAATATCGTCGTTTGTATTTATGATTACTTGGAAGTCAAACCCATATGTTGCGGCAAAGGATTAACACTCACCTTATGTTTACCGAACCGTTCACAGTCCTGAGTCGCAACAGGCCCCGGCCCTGGCCGCTTCCCACGGTCCCCTTCAAGTGTCTTTTGCCGATCTTGCCCTTTACCGTAACCGGTATGCTGCTATTGATCGAACCGTTTAGAACGGATGCATCGACCTTTGCTGAGATGCCGTCCGGTACTTCAAGATTGATACTGCCGTTAACGGTTGATATATCGATATTGCTCGCGCCTTTGCTCTCATCTGAATAAACTGCTCTAACGCTGCCGTTCACCGTACTCAAACGCACATCACCTGATATTTCACTGCATTTGATCTGCCCATTGACCGTGGAGATATTAACTTTTCCGAAGACACCTCGCCCGATCGCATTGCCGTTAACCGTTCCAGCCTTAAGGTCGCCTTCAATATTCCTGACATCTATATTTCCATTTGTGGTCCCAAGAACAAGGTCTGTTTCGACCGGGATGGTTACATCGAGTTTTACATCTATCCGATTGTCTTTGACTGAAGACGGCTTATCAATACGAAAAGCAAGTCCCCCACCGGACTCTTCGAGCCGAAGTTCTATATTCCCGGAAAGCTCCTCTGCCTCGGCGACGGTGTGTCCCCGTGTGGTCAGCGTAGCCGTAATATTGCATTGACCGGCATCTGTCCCCGCGACCGTGATCGCGCCGTTACAGACCTTGGCCTCGAACCGCTTGCCGCCGGCCAAAGGCTCAGAAAGCGTTACCGTCCGTTCGTATTTTTCCTTTGGAGGGCTGCCTCCGAAGTTGACAAAACAGCCGCCCCCAACAAATAATAAACACACCACGCAAACAAATAACACGTTTCGTAAATAACTGCTCTTCATTATTATCTCCAATATTAAGATCTATTTGTTTTTCCGCTTAAAAGCATATCTTATCCCATTAACCTTGGACTTTCAAGAATTGTCTTTCCCGAGGCAATTTGTCAATCATTATACCAAATAAGTATAGAACAACGAAGTTTCCGCTGCAATAATCAATAAACAATAATCGATCATCAATTAACAGGCCCCCGTTTCCAGTATCAAAAACCCATATGCGTGATGGCCATTTTTGCGACTACTTCATGGTCGAACGCCATTCCAGGCAGCCCGTCGATATCGAACCACTTTGCCTCTTCGGCGTCATCGCCGGCTGAGACTTCTTTCCGCTCGGCGATAACACCGGTATATGCGATGGTTATCAGCCTGCCTCTCGGATCTCTGCCGATGTTCCCGAACGCGTGCATCTGTTTTAATTCGACCCCGGTCAGCCCCGTTTCCTCCCTGAGTTCGCGAGCGGCGCCGTCGATAAGTTCTTCGTCAATTTCGAGGAACCCGCCGGGACAGGCCCAGAGCCCTTTATTTGGTTCACGACCACGCTTTATCAGCAGCACTTGCGGCTTCGGCCCAGCCGTTGAGAATACTACTGCATCGACCGTGACCATCGGGCGGGGCCATTCATAAACGTATTTACCTTTTTCAGCCATATTGCATTTTCCTCTAAAAATCAAGGATACACGAAAAACCTGCCCTTTTCAACCGGCAAAATAATTGCTGAAAATCGGCTTTTTTAGTAGAATCGGCCCGTGATCGGCTCTTTGAACCGCACGGATTGCTTGCGGATTTTCAGAGTTTATAGTAACCTTACGGGACTTAGTGAAGATACGGCTTAATTAACGTAATATCCGGAAATGAAATGCCAAAAAGCATCCTGATAATAAAACCGTCGGCGCTGGGCGATATTGCCCTTGCGTTGGGCGCGTTGTCATCTTTGCGTGCGAGTTTTCCGGAAGCGAAGATTTCCTGGTTTGTCAGGCGGGAATTTGCCGCCCTGATCGAGCACGATCCGAACCTGGATGAGGTGATCATCTTTGAACGAAAGTTTTTGGGTAAGTGGTGGTATGACCCGAAGGCTTTTTGGGCTTTGGTAACCCTTATCAGGCGTCTTTACACGGGCAGGTTCGATATTGTCTTCGACTTGCAGGGACTTTTTCGCACGGCTCTTTTCGGCTGGTTCTCCGGAAGTAAAAAACGCTTCGGCATGTCGACGGCCCGTGAATGTGCGACACTGCTTTACACCGATAAGATCCGCTGTGACGCCGATAAGGTTCATTTGATAGATTATTATCAAAAGATGCTTTCTGCCGCCGGTGCCCGTGTGCAAAGCACCGAGATCGAGCTTGATGTATCAGCCGAAGCCGACGAAAGCGTTCAAAAACTGCTTCGCTCTTCCGGCGTTTCCGCCCAGGGATATGCGGTGTTAGTTCCGGGAGCGGCCCATCAGTACAAGTGCTGGCCAGTTGAGAATTTTGCGTTACTTTCAGAAAAAATCGTCTCGGAATACGGGCTTGATATAATTGCTGTTGGAACTGCCGGCGAAAAGAACATTATCGAGAAACTGCGAGCCCTTTCAGATGTTGGGGTTATTGACTTTTCAGGCCGGACCAATATTTCTGAACTTATGGCCTTGCTGAAAAGTGCGAAACTGGTAGTAAGCAACGACACCGGGCCGGGGCATATTGCCGCAGCGATGCGTGTGCCGTTGGTGATGATATTCGGGGCGACGAATCCTGCGCGGGTGGGACCTTATAAAAGGCCTGATGCGAGTGCCGCGGTCGATCCGTTCGAACGCGGTCAAGCGATCGAAAGCGCCGACCCCGCTCATCAGATCGGGGAGGTAACGTTGGAGATGGTTTTCGAAAAGGTAAAATGCCAGTTGGCTCAAGGAACTGAAAAAAAGGACGTTCGGAATTAAACAACCGTAAATCATGCTCACAAAAAAACAGCGGCAAAAGATAAAGGAAAGGCTCGTAGAGTTTCTCAAGTACAGGGTTCTTCATGTTGATGACTCGACGCATCGAATAGCTTTGGGGCTCGCACTTGGGGTATTTGTGGCGTTTACGCCGCCTTTGGGACATCACATCCTGCTGGTCATATTGCTGTGTTCGATCTTCGGGGCCAATAAGTTTGTAGGACTGACCTTTATCTGGCTGAGTAATCCTTTTACGTATGTGGTCCTGTACTATCCGAATTATCTTCTCGGCAGGCGGGTATTGGCGTTTTTCGGAACGGCAAGAGAAGTTGAACCGGCTCGAATATCGGCGATGTTTAACGAATCTCTTTCTTTCGGTCATGTCATGACCGGTTTTTACACCTCGGAATTCTGGCGTGAATTAGGCAGTTTTTTTGTTAAGATAGGCTTTGAAATGTTCACAGGCGGGCTTATTATCGGGAGTATTGTCGCCGGATTAGCTTATTTTACGGGTTACCGGCTGATCGACGGCTACCGAAGGAGACATCCGCACCACTTTCCTGATCACATCTAAAGCCTTGCTGTTGAATGGCTTACAATATTTCATATTTTGGGGTCCGGCTTTTGGAAACGCGCCGTTTTTCCCCCGGCAAAAAATAAGTGCATTTGCAGCCGTATCGGAGAGCTTTTTTTGCCGATAGAGTTTTTATGTACATTCGGACGGCAGGTTCCATAAAACGGCTGAATCAGGAGGTCAGAGGTGTTAGCTTTTTTCAGCGAAAAAACAGTAACCGGCCGGGTTTTCAGATCAAAAGAGCAAAAGGATTGAAGGGTTTAAAATGAATGCGACAGAACCTGAATCGAAAAGTGTGTGCGAAAAATCTCCACGGAGTGCCGAAAAGACCATAGCAGAAGACATTATTAAATATGGTGTGATCACTGTCAAACCGGACACGCCGGTATATCAGGCGATTGCCACTCTCGTGGAAAAGAATATAACGGGTCTTCCGGTTGTGGATAAAGATATGTCGTTGGTGGGCATTATCTCAGAAAAAGATCTATTGCGATTATTATTCGAATCACATCGCGGGGCGGGAGTTGTAGGTGAATATATGACCGAAGGGGCGGTCAGTTTTAATATGAAAGACAGTCTGTATGATATCTGCGACTGCCTTGCGAATAATGTTTTCCGGAGGGTAGCGATACTCGATAAGGAGAAACTGACAAGTGTGATCAGCCGATCCGACATCATACGTGTCAATAAAAACAAATTCAAACCTGTTGATGTTCCTGAAGAGCCCAAAAGAGAAACGATCATCGCTAAGGATGTTATGAAGCCCGGCCTGATAACGGTCAAAAGGCAGACGAGCGTTTACCGGGCGATGGAACTTCTGGCTGATTATAATATTACGGGGCTTCCGGTCG
Organism: uncultured Phycisphaerae bacterium; assembly: GCA_965369915.1. Classification (GTDB taxonomy): domain Bacteria; phylum Planctomycetota; class Phycisphaerae; order Sedimentisphaerales; family Anaerohalosphaeraceae; genus CBDUSK01. The sequence goes on along the minus strand of CBDUSK010000054.1, from coordinate 2,525 downwards.
TTGACAGAGATATGCACATTGAAGGAATTGTTTCTGAAAAGGACATCTTAAAACTTTTGTATGATCCCAATGCCAGGCCCGGTACGGTCGAAGAGATCATGACAGAGAAGGTTGTCTGCTTTGGCAAAAATGACACTCTGTTCGATATCTGCGAGTGCCTGATAAGCAATTCCTTCCGAAGGGTAATGATAGTAGACGATGAGGAACTGGTGGGTATCGTCAGCAGGGCCGATATAATAGTAAGCATACTGAAGTACAATGCCTGTCTGTTCAGGCGCAGACAGACCGACCCTGTCGGGTCCTGATCTGTTATTAAGTTATGACGTTAAGTGCCTTTTTAACTGCGTACTGAATTACACGTTCGATCTGTTCGGTATCGCCGCGGCGGTTTATTTCCGGGAATTGTCGGGCCTTGTAGCAAGGTCTGTACTGGTCCATTACATTTATGACGGTATGGGGCGAGATCTTTTCAGCCAGGAAATCTATTATCTCAAAGCTGCCGGCAAGATCGTCCGGCAGGACGAGATGCCTTACAAGCAGGCCGCGTTCGGCTAATCCGTTTGTTACTTTTAAGTCGCCGACCTGGCGATGCATTTCCTTAACGGCGGCTTTGTTTATTTCGGGATAATCGTCAGCGTCGGAAAACTTTTTAGAAACCAGAGAGTCGGAATACTTCATATCGGGCATGTAAATATCGATCAGGCCCTCTAAGAGTTTCAAAGTATTGACACTATCGTATCCGCCGGTATTGTAGACGATCGGCAGGGTAAGGGCCTTGTTTTTTGCGGTCAGGATGGCTTCGGCGATCGGTGCAGCCAGATGTGTGGGAGTAACAAGGTTTATATTACTGCATTGCTGACTTTGAAGATCGAGCATCAATTCGCTGAGCTGTTCGACATTTATTTCCCGGCCCTGGTGGAGATGACTGATATCGTAGTTTTGGCAAAAGACGCATCCTAAGTTGCAGCCTGCAAAAAAGATCGTACCGCTTCCGCCGGGCCCGACAAGTACAGGCTCTTCGCCGAAATGAGGGCCGGCAGAGCTTACTTTTGGCAGGTCAGCAATGCCGCAAAAGCCTATCCGGCCTTTGCTGCGGTGTGTTTTGCATTGACGGGGGCACAGCGTACAAGGGTTCGTCTTCGCCCATAATTGCTTTACAGCATTGCTGAATGAATCCTTATTTGTGAGCGGGACCGACATTTTGAAACCTGACTAAGCGATGATCTTATTTTTCACGACCTCGAGACGTCTTCGGCCAAGATTATTTTCACTGTATCTGTAAGCACTCGGCCTTTGTGTTTGTGTTCTTCGCCTGCGGGTATAAAGAGGCCGTCACCGGGGCCGAATACTTCTTTGGCTCCATCAAAGTTTATTTCCATTTGCCCTTCAAGAATATATCCAATATGGCCTTTCGTGCACCAGTCAGCCTCAACAAACTCTTTGCCAAATTCTACTAACCGCAGCTTTCTGCCGCCTTGCTCATAAGCCTTAAACCTGACACCAACTCCCGGCGATTCCCATTCCATCGATTCAAAATCTATTTTATATTGCTTCATACTGACCTCAACTTACACCAACTCACCTTTCGCAACCATTACTACTTTCCCGCCGACTGATACATCTATTTTATCGTCCTTATCTTCAGCTTTTAGGTAAAGCAGTGAAGGCCTGCCTATTTCATAACCCTGTTCAACTCGAATATCTATTTGATCGCTTTTGAAATAGCGGTGTTTTACCAGATATGCTGCAAGACAACTGTTCGCACTTCCTGTAGCTGGATCTTCAGGTATACCATAAGCGTCTGCAAACAAACGAACATTCATATCATTTTCACGGTTGTAAGTTTCAGGACAGAAGACAAAAATTACTTTGGCTTGCCTATCTTTTATCCAATCGAACAGCTTATCCCTGACTATTTTTGCTCGTTTTACCGCATCTAAAGTTTTCAAAGGCACAAATACGAAAGGTATACCTGTCGAAACTGACTGAATCGGAAATCTTTCGTCTATATCTTCTTTTTCAATAGTTAAAATTTGCTCAACTTCAGCAGCATCAAAAACTTCTCCAAAAACAGGCTCTATAGGCTTCATCCACAGAACACCTGATTGCCGGCCGTCATAATTAAACGTAACCGGGATCTGTCCGACTTTCAGATTCAGGTTTACAGTCTCGACCGGCTTTTTAATAATCTCCTGCTGTATCACAAAAGCAGTCCCCAGCGTAGGATGCCCCGCAAAAGGCACTTCTATCTCCGGCGTAAAGATGCGCACATCATAGCCGCCGTTCTGCTCTTGTTCTGACAGGATAAATGTCGTTTCCGAATAGTTCATCTCTTTGACGATTTTTTGCATTTGGCCATCCGAGAGTCCCCCTGCATCTCTATAAACCGCAAGCTGATTACCAGCATACTTCTCCTCAGCAAACACATCCAAAATATAAAAAGCAAGTTTGTTCATTTATTTGTTTTTTTCCGGATAATTTGTCTTTCTAATTTCAGTTATTGTTTCGGCGAGGAGTTGGTTAAA
>CBDUSK010000053.1:0-8546 GCA_965369915.1 uncultured Phycisphaerae bacterium | reverse complement strand
TTAATCCGAAGTGTCGAGTATGCTCATGAAGGCTTCCTGCGGGATCTGCACCGAACCGATGCTCTTCATTCGCTTCTTACCTTCTTTCTGTTTCTTCAGCACCTTCATCTTTCTGGTAACATCCCCGCCGTAAAGTTTTGACGTGACGTCCTTGCGGTAAGCCTTGATAGTCTCCCTTGCGATTATCTTGCCGCCGATGGCGACCTGAAGAGGTATCTCGAACTGATGACGCGGGATCGCTTTTCTCAGTTTCGTAATAAGTTTTTTCCCGCGCGCCACTGCGTTATCCCGATGAACGATAATCGAAAGAGCGTCGACTTTGGTCTTGTTGACGAGAATATCGATCTTTACCAGGTTGCTTTTTTCAAAACCCGTAAACTCATAATCCATGGTCGCGTAACCTCGGCTTATACCCTTCAACACGTCGAAAAAGTCATAAACGATCTCTGCCAGCGGGGCCTTGTACTCCAGAAGCACCCTGGTCTGGCTGAGATAGTCGGTCTTAAGCAGTCTGCATCGGCGCGATTCGCCGAGCTTCATTATCCCCCCTATCGAATCGCTGCCTGTAATGATCTCAAGGCGTACGTACGGCTCACGAAGCTCCTCGATGTGGCTCGGGTCGGGAAGTTCGGAAGGAGAATCGATCCGTCTGGTTTTGGCGTCTTTGGTTACGACCTGGTAACTTACCGTCGGGGCCGTCTGGACAACGTCAAGGTTATATTCACGTTCCAGGCGCTCCTGGATTATCTCCATGTGAAGCAGTCCTAAAAAACCGCACCGAAAACCGAAACCCAGCGCCGGGGAACTTTGCGCCGCAAACGAAAAACTCGCGTCGTTCAGGGCGAGTTTGTCAAACGCCGCACGGAGCTTGGGGTAATCGGTATTGTTGCCCGGATAAAAATCGCTGAATACCATCTGCATTGGAGGCACGTAGCCCGGCAGCGCAACAGGGGCCGGCGCCGCGCTATCCGTGATCGTATCGCCGATCGTAACATCGGCAAGTTTCCTGATGTTCGCGATCAAATAGCCCACTTCCCCGGTTTTGAGTTCACCAACCGGAGTCATTTGGGGTGTAAACTTCCCCAATTCCGTTATGGTATATGTCCTGGACGAACCCATCAGCAGTATCTTCTGTTTCGTCTTAAGAGAGCCGGCAAAAATCCTTACATAACAAATCACCCCCCGGTATTCGTCGCAATGGCTGTCAAAGATCAAAGCCGCTGCCGGTTCGTCCGCCCTGTCCTCAGGCGGGGCAAGAAGAGTAACTATCGCTTCAAGAAGTTCGTTTACGCCCTCGCCGGATTTCGCGCTTATCTTAAAGCATTCGTTTTTCCTGATACCTAAGATATGCTCGATCTCTTCTGCGACCACCTCCGGCTGAGCCGCCGGAAGATCGACTTTATTGACCACGGCGATTATTTCGGCCCCCGCCTCGACCGCAAGATAGGCGTTGGCTACCGTCTGGGCCTCGACTCCCTGGCTGGCATCCACCACCAGCAGCGCTCCTTCACAAGCCGCCAAAGAGCGGGAAACTTCATAATGGAAATCGACATGCCCGGGAGTATCGATCAGATTTAAATTATACGTCTTTCCTTCGTAAAGATAACTCATCGCCACGGCTGAAGCCTTTATCGTAATTCCACGCTCACGCTCCAGATCCATGCTGTCAAGGAACTGTTCCTTCGCCTGCCGCTGGGTGACCGCTCCGGTTATCTCGAGCATCCGGTCGGCAAGCGTGCTTTTGCCGTGGTCGATGTGGGCGATTATCGAAAAATTCCGTATATGTTCCGTACTCATCTATAGCCTATTTACTAATTTACTGTTGCGAATTGAACATTATAGCAGTTTCAGCATAATAAGACAATATGTTCAGGTTCTAATATGCGCAATTGTAGCCGTGCAGAGGTCAAAACAGTTCTCAGGTATTGACAATAACGGTTTATCCGGTTAAATTACCGCAGAAGATAAAAGCATCCACGGTCAGCAATATTTAAAAAGGAGCATAATGAAACCAAAGCCGGGATCTAAATTTTTTAACAGGTATCTGCTTTTAGCCGTTATCCTGCTGGTCGGATTCGGTCCTTTGGCGGGTTCGGCCCAGGCAAAAAAGCCGAAAATAACCGTTTTCGGCTCGAGCGTTGCCGGCGGAGCAGTCGCTCAAAACAACCGCGGATACTGGTACATGCTCAAAAATATTCTCAGGCACAGAGGCTTCGAGGTCAGCAGTTGTTCGAGAGACGGCGACAGGACGACCGGGATATTAGACAGATTCCCGGACCTGCTGACCCATGAGGCTGATTATGTTTTTATTGGTCTTTCGCTGGACAACGAGGGTATCCGCGAGAAGGACCAGGCCGGAAGAGATAAGATATACGAACAGTTCAGTACGGGAATGCTCGGCCTTATAAAACTTATGCGTGAAAATAATATGAAGCCCGCAGTAGGTCTGTGTTATGCGCACAGTTACTACAGTCCCGAGGAGTATGAGTATGTCAAAAGAATGAACGTTCTGATGAACTCATGGGATGTTCCCAGTGCCAATTTTCTCGGCGCCATCGATGACGGCGCCGGGCGATGGGCAAAAGGATACGCTAATGACCCCGGGCATCCGAACACCGAAGGTCACGCCGAGATGTTCTATGCGATAGTCCCCACTCTCTTCGAGGCCATGGAGCAGGGAATACCCATCCCAAAAAAATCCGCGGGTAACGGATTGCTGCGGCTCGGGAACAAAGACGGCGTATGGTCATACCTCGAATTTACATCCAAAAATACGATCCATTCTTTTTCGCTGGGTTTCTTCGTACACAGCAATAATGACGGAACACTTGCTGCTATTGAAGGTAAAAACTCCGTCGCGACCGTCGAGATGAAAGACGGAACCTTTGTCTATCTGTCCAGTAACGGAAAGTCCGCCGGCTCGGCGATCGACGGTACTGACGGCAGATGGCACCATATTGTCGTATCCCATCGTTATGCGCACGGCGAGACACTGTTTTTCGTGGACGGAGATTTTATCGGCTCGGTAAAAGAACGGTTCGCACCCGGAAAATTTACCTTAGGAGCCAAAAATCTCAAAGAAGCCAATTTCAAGGAATTGCTGATCTATCGCTCGGCACTTAACGACCTTGAAGTTAAGACCATCGGCCAAGGTACGCTCTTACAGGCAAGCCTCGAAGTCTATGCGCCGCTGGAAGAACATATCTTCAACAGGAATAAATCCGTAAAGAACCTTGCACAGAGTCTGTCTCGGGCTGTCTATAAAACCCGGAAAGTGCCCGTTAAGATCTTTAGTCGACCGTAGAGAAATCACAAAGGACAGAATCGGCTATCGGCAGGGCCTTGCGGGTAAGAAAAACCCTGCCCTTTGCGATATCCAACAGCCGCAGACGATGGTATTTTTCGATGGGTTCTGCAAAAAGAACCATGGCGTCGCAGCCGGTTTCGGTCTTGAATTCTTCAAGAACTATTCCCTCGATACGTCTCAGGTTCAAAACCGCCGTCTCGCACACTATCTCTGTATCATCAGGCCTTTGTGTTTCGATCATGGGCGATTCGTTGTTCTCGATGGCGTTGACATATTTTAAAATATCGGCAATATTTTTTGTTCGTTTGCCGTTATAATATGAACCCGCCGAAGGGCCGACGCCGATAAAGGGGCGGTTTGCCCAATAACTTAGATTGTGTTTACAGGTGAACCCCCCGCGTGCGAAATTCGATATCTCATACTGCTCGAAACCCGCCCTGCTGCATTCATCGATCACAAATTCGTACTGCCTGCGGTCGGTCTCTTCGTCGGCCGGGACAATTTTCCCCGCATCCCGGTCCGTCTGCAAAGGCGTATCACGTTCGTAACTCAAACTGTAAGCCGAGATATGCTGAGGACCGAGATAAAAAGCCGATCGTAATGAACGAGTCAGAAGATCATCTCTTGAATCGGGGATCGCAAAGATAAGGTCCAGGCCGATATTGTCAAACCCAGCCTTCCTCGCGGCGATCACCGCGTTTTCGATATCCTCAGGCCTGTGGTCTCTGCCTAAAAGATCCAGCTCGCTTTGATTAAACGACTGAGCACCGATCGAGAGACGGTTTACTTTAAGTTTTCGCAACTCGGCAAGGAGCATTTCGTCCGCCTGGGAAGGGTTTACTTCGACGGTGAATTCGGCTGCAGTATTAAGTCGGCCGGCCACTTCCTTAACAAGCCTGAACAAATCCTTCGCCGGCAAACAGCTCGGGCTCCCCCCGCCTATGTAAGCCGTGCCGACAACGGAGGCAGGGTCGTAACTTTTCATTTCTTTTATAATGGCGCTGACAACTCGCCCGGGATCATGTTCCGAGACAGGCTCGGAATAAAATCCACAGTAGCGGCATTTTCGCGTGCAAAAGGGAATATGAATATACAATGCTGTTTGGCCGGTTTCCATCGCAGTTGAGTTTAATCACGCCCGTCCGAATGACTCTCGCCAATGCTGAGTACAACCGGATCGTCATTGTTCCGGACGGGACTGTTAAACGCCATTATCTTGCGGAAAAACCATCTGCAAAAGCCCGACAATGCAAAACCGCAAAACACGATAACAAGGGCACTTTGCAGCCCGCAAAGATACACTAATCCGATGATCCCCACCGACCACAAAAGATGTGCTATAGGTTTTCTTCCTTTTAAATACTGGTTGATCGGGTGCGGGTAGCGGATCCTGCTGATCATCAGCACCGCTACACCGATCGCAACAAACGGCAGCGAATAAATGATTGCGTTTTCTCCCACCGTGAAAAAGATCGAGCCCCTGGCCGATTCCGGGAGTATATTCTGGGTCTCAAGAATGTACTGATGAAAGACGACCAAACTCGCCAGCACTCCGGCCCCTGCTGGAGTGGGCAATCCCATAAAACTCATGTGCGTAGTTTCGTCCTCTTCGTTTTCGACATTAAACCTTGCTAATCGGATCGCCGCACATGCCATGTATGCCGCCGCCGCGAGCCAGATCAGCCTGCCCGCAAAATCCGAGATTAAAGGCGTCGATCCTACAAAGTCGTCCAGTTTACTCTCCAGCACTTTCATAACCAAAAACCCCGGCGCAACACCGAAGCTGACTATATCGCACAGGCTGTCGAGTTGGCCGCCGAAGCTGGAAGTAGCCTGGCTCATACGGGCCACCCTTCCGTCCAACATGTCCGCGATCATAGCGATAAAGATAAGATATCCCGCCCAGGCGAAATAAGGCATGTTCAGCCGGTGAAATGAAAAATTCTCCGCACCCTTGCTCGCAAAACCGATAGCCGCAAAGCCGCAAATCCCGTTCAGTAAAGTTATCAAAGAAGGCAGGATAGTGATGTATTTGAGCCTTTGCCTTCGGACACGTCTCAGAAGGTTTCTTTTTCTTGCTCTGTCTGTTTTAAATTCCGCCATCTTCAAACAGCCTTGTTCAATATCTTATAAACACCGTCAGGCCCGCTTTTACCTTATCGCCTACTTTTACCAGCGGCTTTAATTCCTCTCGAAACGGCAAATACAGTTCGGTCCTGGAGCCGAATTTTATCATACCGAACCTTTCTCCGCCAGCAAAATCCTGCTCCGTTTTTGCCTCGCAAACGATCCTTCGGGCGATGGCCCCGGAGATCTGGCGAACCAGCAGCTTCTCGGCCGGGGTATCCAGCCGGGTCATCGCAATATCGTTCGATTCGTTCACCCTTGCCGATTCAGGATTCATCGCATTCTTAAATCGACCTTTCTTATAAGTGATCTTATCGATCCGAACCGCGCAGGGGGTCCGGTTGATGTGGACGTTGAAAATATTCAGAAATATCCCGATCCTCAAGGCCCTGCCGCCGATCACCGAAACCTCGTCCACAACTTCGATATCGCTTATCGCTCCGTCCGCCGGCGAAAGCAGAATGTTCTTATCCGAAGGCACCTCGCGCTCCGGGTCGCGGAAAAACGCCAGAACCCAAACTAAAACCAGCAAAAGCACCAACTCCGCCGCCCAGAAAAGATAGCCCCCAGGGACCATCCCCGCAACGACCATAAGCATCGAAACCACTGCCGGAAACACCAATACCTGCGGCAAACCGTACTTTGTAAGCGGAATTCTCATGACCGGAAATGATAAACTTAAATGTTCGGATAATCAAGCCTTGACGCCGGATAAAAAAAAAGTTACCCTTTTTGCTAAAACCCTCTCAGGTTACGGCGGTTTTGCGGTTAAACGTATAAAAGACTAAAAATGCTCCCGAAATAGGGACGACAATCAGAAAGGACAAAAGATGTTTACGATGATTATAGATGTAACGGCAAGAGAGATCCTTGATTCCCGCGGCAACCCCACCGTCGAAGTGGATGTTACTCTCGATGACGGTTCCTTCGGCCGGGCCGCCGTGCCCTCCGGTGCCAGTACCGGGGCATACGAGGCCGTCGAACTTCGCGACACAAAAAGAAAACGCTACATGAACAAGGGCGTTCTAAAAGCCGTCAGCAACGTCAACGATATCATCGCACCGGAAGTTCTCGGCACCGATGCCCTGGCCCAGGAAGATCTCGACGCTTTCCTGATCCGGATGGACGGAACCGCGAACAAGGCCAAACTCGGCGCCAATGCTATTCTCGGCGTCTCACTGGCAACAGCCAAGGCCGCCGCGGAATCCGTCGGACTTCCACTTTACCGCTACATCGGCGGGTGCAACGCAAACATCCTGCCCATCCCAATGATGAACATCCTGAACGGCGGTTCACACGCGGACAGCAACGTAGATTTTCAGGAATTCATGGTCATGCCGATAGGCGCAAAGGACTTCCCCGAAGCGCTGAGAATGGGAGCGGAAGTCTTCCACACACTAAAGGGCGTACTGAAAGCAAAAGGTTATAACACCGGCGTCGGTGACGAAGGCGGGTTCGCTCCTTCGCTTAAGACAAATGAAGAAGCCATCGAGCTTATCCTGGCCGCTATCAAAAAAGCCGGCTACAAAGCGGGCAAAAATATCTCCATCGCACTTGACCCCGCCTCATCCGAGATGTGGGTAAAGAGCACAAAGAAGTACAGGTTCTTCAAGTCTGATCCTAAAAAGCAGGTCAGCTCTGATGTAATGGTCAAGCTCTGGGCAAAATGGGCGAGGAAATATCCCATCGTCAGCATCGAAGACGGCCTCGCCGAAGACGACTGGGCCGGCTGGGCAAAGATGACCAAAAAACTCGGCTCAAAGATACAGATAGTCGGCGACGACCTGTTCGTAACCAATACCAAAAAGCTTGCCAAAGGGATCGAGCTCGGCTGCGCAAATTCGATACTTATAAAGCCCAATCAGATCGGGACCCTGACCGAGACGCTCGAAGCGATCAACCTCGCCCGCAGCAACGGTTACACCGCCGTAATAAGCCATCGCAGCGGCGAAACAGAAGATGTCACCATCGCCGACCTGGCGGTAGCCACCGGCGTAGGCCAGATAAAGACTGGCTCTGCCTGCAGGACCGACCGGATCTGCAAGTACAACCAGCTCCTGCGAATCCACGAAGAACTCGGCAGCGCTGCTAAGTACGGCTCAGAAATATTCAAATACTAAAAGAGCCTCTGCCGTTTTAATTCCGGGCAGGTATTTTTTCCGGGCAAAAAGGAAGCTCAAAAAATGACCAGAAGCGTTACCGTTTTACGGTTCGTTTTTTTCTGTCTCTTCTTCGCCATCGGCTCCGGGGCGATGACGCTCGGTATCCTTGCGGGCGAGATAAACGATTATTACCGCAGCAAAGACAGGCTCGCAGTTACACAGCAGCAGATTGAAAACATAAAAACCCTTACCGCCCAATACGATGCCCAGCTCCGGCAGATAGAAAAGGACCCGAACACCCTTTCCCGCCTCAGACAGGTCACCTTCGGTGAAAAACCCCACGCAGAAGATACCGTTTTCCCCAGGGCCTCGGAACTCGATGCCGCCGCCGCGGCGCTTTTTGAAGATCGGCAAACCCCCCAACTCTCCCCTGCCGTTCCGCGATGGCCCCAGCGCATCTCACATACAAAAACCCGAAAGGCCCTGTTCCTCGCTGGAGCAGTACTCGTACTCCTGGCGTTCGTGTTCTTCGGAACTCCAAAACCCGCATCCGTCCTCAAATCCGATACGGATCGATCAACCGAGAAGTAAAAGCGTTATTCTTCGACAATACTTGATTCCAGCCGGTTTTCAGCAACTATGGCTATATCAACTGTGTTAACTACACTGTCTTTATTGATGTCTGCTTTGTTAATGGGTTTATGCCTGCCGACAATGACAACTTCTGGAGAGACTTTCAGGTCTTATATCGCAAGTCAGGCGTTCAAAAGTACAGCAAGCCAGGTGGACTCGATTTAATATTGTTTTTTAAAATTATAACAAAGTATTTACAAGCCATTGTTTAAAGAACACAGCAAAGTCCAGCAAGTTGATATACTTATCACCGCCACCGTCAACCTCCTCGGACTCCTCGGGTCCAATATCTGCGTCTGAAGTACCGGTTTGCATCCACTCTTGTGCCAACCAAATCAGATCGTTTGGATCTACCACACCATCTTTATTTATATCAG
>CBDUSK010000052.1:0-8567 GCA_965369915.1 uncultured Phycisphaerae bacterium | reverse complement strand
GAGGAAGATTTCATCGACAAGGCCAGTAGTCTTCTGGAAGAGGCCGAGGATGTCGGATGCCAAATAGTTCTTCCGAAGGATTCGGTAGTTGCCAGAGAATTCAAAGCGAACGCCGAACACAAAATAGTTACCGGCGATATCGAAGCGGACTGGAAAGGGCTGGACATCGGTCCGGAATCAAGAAAACTGTTTGCAGAAAAGCTCGAAGGCGCCAATACGATCGTTTGGAACGGGCCGATGGGTGTTTTTGAACTTGAGCCGTTCGATGAGGGCACTAAAGCGGTCGCGATTGCAGTAGCCGAAGCGACAAGCAGGGGCGCCCGCAGCATTATCGGCGGCGGCGACAGCGCCAGCGCCATTATAAATATGGGATTAGAGGATAAAGTGAGTCATATTTCGACAGGCGGCGGGGCAAGCCTTGAATTTCTTGAGGGCAAGAAATTCAAGAGCCTTGAAATATTGGATGAGAAGTGATCTAACCTGCGGTGTTGAACGGTTTTTAATAGAGAAGAGCTTATGTCTGAGAGACGATTACCTAAAAGCGGTACGATAGAGATTTCGCCATCGATACTTAGCGCGGATTTTGCGAACCTGGCGTCCGAGATCGCCGAGGTCGAAAAAGCGGGTGTAAAGATGGTGCATATAGATGTGATGGACGGCCATTTTGTCCCGAATATCACGATAGGTCCTCCGGTGGTTGCGAAACTCCGCAAGTACAGCAAGAGCGTGTTCGATACTCACCTGATGATATCTGAGCCGCGGAAGTATGCCGAGGATTTTGTCAAGGCCGGTTCCGATCATATCACTTTTCATATAGAAACGGTCGAAGAGCCAATTGAGTTTGTCAAGTATCTGCACGGGCTCGGAGTAACCTGCGGCGTTACCTTGAATCCCGAAACCGAGGTCGAAGCGATCAAAGAAGCGGCACCTGTTTGTGATATGGTGCTTGTGATGACGGTGCATCCGGGTTTTGGCGGGCAAACCTATATCGATTCGGCGGCTCGAAAGTGCATTCAGATAAGAGAATGGGTCGGGCCTGAGGTGCGAATAGAAGTTGACGGAGGAATAAGCCCCCAGACGGCATCGGCGGTGGTATCTTATGGAGCGGACACTATCGTGGCGGGCAACGCGGTCTTTTCAAAGCCTGACCGCGTCAAAGCTATCGAAGAGATATTAACGGCGTGTAAGTGATCTTAGTTTATCAGCGGTTTTTATTATGGCAGAGAATTCGAAATCACAATGGGACGGTTTTTCGCTGAAACCCCGTAAGGAGATGCCGGAAGGTTTGTGGACAGGGTGTCCTTCGTGCGGTCATATGCTTTATAAAAAGAAAGTGGCCGAGAACCTTCATGTCTGTCCCGAATGTAACTGTCATTTCAGGATCGACGGTCTTACGCGGATCCGGCAGTTAGCCGACGAGGGGTCTTTCGAGGAGTTATGTGCCGAGCTTGGATCCGACGATCCGCTGAAATTCAAATGGCTGGACAGCACTTATAAGGAACGTCTCAGGGCGGACCGCAAGAAGGGCGATTCCAATGAGGCGATGCTGATAGGCAAGGCCTTTATCCGGGGCAGAGGAGTGATATTAGCGGTGATGGATTTTAATTTTCTCGGCGGTTCGATGGGCCTTGTGGTGGGTGAGAAATTATGCGTGGCCATCGACCGGGCCATCGAAGAAGAACTGCCGCTGGTGGTGGTGAGCTGTTCGGGGGGAGCAAGGATGCACGAAGGTGTCGTTTCGCTCGGACAAATGGCCAAGACCAGTGCTGCACTTGGGAAATATGACGAATCGGGGGGGTTGTTTATTTCGATACTGACCGATCCAACGACGGGGGGGGTTACGGCGAGTTTTGCAATGTTAGGCGATATAATTATTGCCGAACCCAAGGCTTTGATAGGCTTTGCCGGTCCGAGGACCATCTATCAGACCATCAAGGTCGAACTTCCCGAAGGCTTCCAGCGGTCGGAGTTTCTTCTTGAGCATGGATTTATCGATATGATAGTTCACCGCAAGGACCTGCGAACAGAAATAGGAAGACTGATAGACTACTGCGGAAAATAAACCGGCAATCCTGATTTCGCGGACATCGGTCAACAGTTCAATAATTACGAAAATCATCCTTTTACTTCTTTTGAAAAGGGCGTATAATCTCAGGCAGGAGGCACAAGAGGATCGAATTATGGGTTATTTTCGTAAAAATATCGAGGGGCTTGAAGGTTATGTTCCTGGTTTTCAGCCGAGCGAGACCGACGTTATCAAGATAAACACCAATGAGAACCCCTATCCTCCAAGTCCATCGGTAATGAAGGCTTTAAGAAATTTTTCTGAAGAGGATCTTCGCCGTTACCCTGAGCCTCTGGCCGATACGTTCCGGGAAGCGGCAGCGGGTGTACTTGGTATAGGCCCGGGCAATATAATCTGTGCGAACGGCGGAGACGATCTGCTTACCATCTGCTTCCGGGCGTTCTGCGACGGGAATTCCGCGGCGGCATATCCGGTGCAGACATATTCGCTTTACCCGGTGCTGGCGAGACTGCAGGATTGTAAAGTGATCGAGGTACCCTTTGACGAGGATTTTTCTCTGCCGGAAGGGCTGGCTGATACGGGGGCTGGACTGACGATCGTGTGCAATCCGAACGCCCCGAACGGCAGTTTCATAAAAGTTGATGAGCTGGGTGCTTTAGCGGGGAAGCTTTCGGGAGTATTGCTTATCGACGAGGCCTATGTTGATTTTGCGAAGGATAATTGTATTCGGCTGATAGAGGATTTCGATAATATCATCATTCTGCGGTCGATGAGCAAAGGCTATTCACTGGCGGGGCTTCGGTTCGGTTTTGGAATTGGGCGTGAAGAATTAATAGCCGGCTTGATGAAGGTAAAGGACTCTTACAACGTCGATGCCGTTGCCTTGGCTGCTGCGACGGCGGCAATAAAGGACCAGGAGTATTTCAGAAGCAATATTGAAAAGATAGTAGCTGAAAGGACCAGATTGGCCGATGAGCTTGGAAAGCTCGGCTTCGGCGTACCCGACAGCGAGACGAATTTTGTGATGGCCCAGTGTAACCAGTGCGATGCCGGACAGATATACGAAAAACTCGCTCAGCGGAATATTTATGTAAGATACTGGGATTCTTCTCATCTCAAGGACAAGCTGAGAATTACCATAGGTACGGTAGAACAGAACGATAAATTGATAGAGGCGTTAAAGGGAATAATGCCGCAGTGAGGATATTATTATGTCGGACAGAACAGCGAAAGTCGAACGGAAGACGAAAGAGACGAGTATTACGGTCGAGATGAACCTTGACGGTGAGGGTAAATACGAAGTAGATACCGGCATTGGTTTTCTGGATCATATGCTTGCGCACTTCAGCAAGCACGGTAAGATAGATATGACATTAAAAGCCGGCGGCGACCTCCAGGTGGACGCTCATCATACGGTTGAAGATGTCGGGATATGCATGGGCAACTGTTTGAACGAGGCCCTTGGAGACAAGAAAGGGATCGCCAGGTACGGAAACAGTTCGCTTCCGATGGAGGATGCCAGGGCGGATGTTTCGGTCGACCTTTCCGGAAGGTCTTTTTTGGTTTACAACACTGAATATCACACGGAAAAGATAGGCGATTTTGACGTCGAGTGTATCGAAGAGTTTTTACGGAGTTTTTCCAATGCCGGAAAGTTCAACCTTCATGTGACCGTTCCTTACGGTACGAACAGTCATCATATAGCAGAAGCCGTCTTTAAGGCTCTTGGCCAGGCGACGGCAACGGCGGTAAAAATTATCGGCACGGATGTTCCAAGCACGAAAGGGGTCCTGTGATCGTGGAAACCGATTACGAATATCGAACGGGGATCGGGACGGATATTCATCGATTGGCAAAAGGCAGGGACCTTATCCTTGGCGGAGTGCAGGTGCCCTATCCGCTTGGTCTACTGGGACACAGCGACGGAGATGTTGTGCTTCACGCGGTGATGGATGCGCTTTTAGGGGCCGCGGCGATGGGGGATATAGGGGTGCTATTCCCCGATACGGATGCGAAATTCAAAGACGCCGACAGCGAGGGCCTTATGCTGGTCGTCAAAGAACAGCTTGAACAAAAGCGATGGGAAACGGTAAACATCGACCTGACGGTACATGCCGAGGAGCCGAAACTCGGAAAATTCAAGGGACAGATGAAAAGATGCATCGCTTCGGTTATGGGGATCGATTTTGTCAATGTAAACGTCAAGGCCAAGACGAACGAAGGCCTGGGCAATATCGGCGCAGGCGAGGCGATAGCGGCAACGGCGATAGTATTGCTGCGAAGAAAGACAAAAACAAAGCCATAGAGAAAAATTCAAATGGGCATAAGGTTATATAATACATATTCGAAACAGGTTGAGGAATTTAAACCTTTAAAGCCCGGCAAGGTCGCGATGTACAGTTGCGGGCCGACGGTTTATTCGCATCCGCATATCGGTAACTTTCGCTCGTTTCTGATGGCCGATCTTTTAAAGAGGTTTTTGGAGTTTAAGGGTTTTAGCGTAACTCACATTATGAATATAACCGATGTGGGGCACATTTTGGGTGATGCGGACGAGGGCGAAGACAAGCTCGAAGAAGCAGCAAGGAAGCAGAAAAAAGATCCACTGGAGATAGCCAAGTTCTATACCGATTCATTTATGTCAGCGAGTGAGCTATTGAATCTCAAGCCTGCGGCTCATTATCCCAAGGCCACAGAGCATATCGATGATATGATCAGGATGATAACCAAGCTGATCGAGAACGGGTATGGTTATGTTGTCGGTAAAAATGTTTATTATGATGTTACTAAGTTTGCCGATTACGGGAAGCTTTCGGGTAACACTCTCGAGGGCCTGAACGACGGGGCGAGAATAAAAGTTAGCGAGGAGAAAAGAAATCCGCAGGACTTTGCTCTTTGGAAACACGATCCGAAGCATATTCAGCAGTGGGAAAGTCCCTGGGGCAGTGGGTTTCCCGGCTGGCATATCGAGTGTTCGGCTATGAGTACTAAGTATCTTGGCGATCAGTTCGATCTTCATACGGGAGGCGAAGACAATATTTTTCCGCATCATGAGTGCGAGATAGCTCAATCTGAAGGGGTGACAGGAAAAAAATGGGTCAACTACTGGGTCCATGCGCATTTTTTGATGGTGGATGGTGAAAAGATGTCCAAGTCGAAGGGCAATCTTTATACGATCCAGGAACTTATTGAAAAGGGTTTCGGAAAAAATGCGATCAGGTATGCATTGATCGCATCGCACTACAGGCAGAATTACAATTTTACTTTTGACGGATTAAAAGCGGCCCAGCAGGCGATCGACAAGATAAATCAATGTGTGCTTGTACTTAGTGAAACTGCTAAGACCCAAAGCGATCTGCCAATAAGAGACCAGGTTCAAAATATTATAAATAACGGGATATCAGGATTTGATGAGGCGCTTTGCGATGACTTAAATATTTCAAAGGCACTCGGTGCGGTGTTTGATTTTATCAGGGAAGTCAACAAACTCGAAGATGTCAACTCCACAGAAGCAAAGGCTGTTATCGAGGCGATAGAAAAAATAGATTCTGTCCTTGGAGTAACTGCAAAGACATCTGTAGAGATACCGCCGGAGATAATAGAAAAAGCAGAGAAGCGCAAAGCAGCAAAACTCAATAAGGATTGGGACCTGGCTGATGCGAGTCGTGCTGAAATAATGGAAGCGGGTTTCATTATCGAAGATACACCTGACGGCTACAGACTAAAACCCATGGGCGGGTAATTGTCGAAAACGGAGACGTAAATGAGGATACTCGGGATCGATCCGGGTTTGCAGGTTTGCGGATATGCGGTTATAGAAGCAAACTCAAGTCAAGAGGAACTTATCGAGGCGGGCGTTTTTCGTACCGACGGTTCGGTGAGTTTGGAGCGGCGTTTGGCCCAGATCGCGGAAGATACCAATTCGATCCTGGAAAAATTCGCACCCGGGATAGTTGCGGTAGAGGAGTTGTATTCGCATTACAAGCATCCTAAAACCGCGATATTGATGGGACACGCAAGAGGTGTTATACTGCAGAGAGCGGCGGTTGCCGAAGCCGAGGTGAAAAGCTTTGCCGCGACGCGGATAAAGAAATCGCTGACCGGTAACGGACATGCTTCCAAGATGCAGATGCAGCGGGCGATACAGTCGATGCTGGGTCTGAGTCAACTGCCCGAACCTGCGGACGTCGCTGACGCGATAGCGGTAGCGCTTTGCTGTGCCAATGAGATGAAATTAGAGAATATAATATGATAGCCCGGATCGAAGGAAAACTTATAAGCCTCGAAGAAGACAGCGGCCTGTTACAGGTCGGTCCGGTTTGTTACGAAGTAATGCTTCCCGGTTATGCAGTGAATCAGTTATCCGGACAGATAGGTGCTGACATTACGCTTTGCACGATGGAGTATTACGAAGGTACGCCGGGCAGAGGGAACCTTGTCCCGAAGATGATCGGTTTTTTGAGCAAAGGAGAAAGGGAATTCTTCACAAGGTATATCAGTGTTAAGGGTATGGGCATAAAGAAGGGGCTGAAATCACTGACAATGCCGATATCGACGATAGCCTGTGCTATTGAAACCGGCGATGAAAAGATGCTGCTTGCTTTGCCTGCGGTCGGCAAGAGACTCGCTCAATTGATCATAGCCGAACTTAAGGGCAAGCTCGAAGCCTTTGCCATAGGCGAAGGTGCCGCTGTTTCGGCTGCCGGGTGGGAATTCGAAAGCTTTCAGATCGAGGCGATGGAAATACTGATCGCCTGGGGAGAAAAACGCAGCGAAGCGATGGAGTTGATAAGAATTGCATGTGAAAAACATCCGGATATCAAAAGCGCAGAAGAGCTTGTGCCGCTTGTCTACAGGATAAAGCAGGGGATCGAGGTTTAAGAAAACGCTATGGCGATAGATAGAGTATTAAGTTCGGAATCCAGCGGTCAGCAGGAAGAGACATTCAACCTTGCGCTTCGGCCTAAACGGCTCGATGAATGTATCGGTCAGGAAAACGTCAAAGAAAAACTTACCATCGCTATCACCGCTGCCAAACAGCGGGGCGAACCCCTGGAGCATATTCTGTTCTACGGTCCGCCTGGATTAGGCAAGACCACGCTCGCTCATGTCGTCGCCAACGAGATGGCTTCTGCGATAAGGACTTCTTCCGGGCCGGCACTTACGAAACAGGGCGATGTGATGGGTCTTTTGAGCAATATCGGCACAGGCGACGTACTTTTCATCGACGAGGTCCACCGGTTGAGCGCCCCTGTAGAAGAATTCATGTATCCCGCGATGGAAGATTTCAAAGTCGATTTTACCGTCGACAGCGGGCTGCATGCCAAGACGATCAACTTTCCCCTGAAACGTTTTACGCTGATAGGTGCTACCACCCGTGCGGGGCTTTTAAGCGCTCCTTTGCGCGGGCGGTTCGGGCTGCTGCTGCATCTTGATTTTTATGCGCCGGGGCAATTGACCGACATTGTCGCGAGGTCCGCAAGACTTCTGGAACTCGAATCCGTTGACGGTGCATTGGAACTTATAGCGGCCAGGTCCCGCGGTACACCGCGTGTAGCGAACCGGCTGCTGAAGCGTGTTCGTGATTATGCCCAGGTCAAGGGTACCGGTAAACTTACGATGGATATTGTCGAAAGCTCGCTTGAGATGGAACAGATCGATAAACTCGGCCTGGATGAACTTGACAGGTCCTTTTTACGGTCTCTTATCAAAGTCTATGAAGGGGGCCCGGCAGGGATCGATGCGATAGCCGCGACGTTAGGTGAAGAAAGAGATACTCTCGAAGATGTGGTCGAGCCGTACCTGCTGCAGATAGGCTTTGTACGCAGGACCAAACGGGGACGAGAGGTTACGCAAGCGGCATGTGAACACTTAGGCTTGAAAAATCCAACTAAAGGAAAAAATTCATCATCAGAAACATCCCTGTTCGGTCAACAGTAAAAGGGGCTTATTCGGAACTTCATCTTTTCAGGAAGTATTTAGCCATTTTTGGCCGGCGGTGCATCAATTCGGTGAAATGATACACAAGGATTTTTTCTATTTCGTCTAAAGTCTTTTTATCGGCACTGGTGATAAGTTTAAGGTTGTTAAGACAGCTTGCACAGTTTTTGGACAATTTGATCTTATCGGCAAAGGCCTGTTCGCAGTCCGGGCAGATAAGGCCGTTCGCTAAACTGCTGAAATACGTCTGGCGCCATTTGTTTGTAAAAGAAACTTTGCAATTGGTGCATCTGTTAAGAACCGGCCTGGTTCCGACTTCATTCAGCAGGGCCAACTGGAACAGGATCAAAAGCCCAAGTGAATTGAAATCGTCTTCCGCGTTCTGGACGTCGTTTAAGAACCGGATGAAGCTGTCGAAAAGTTCCCGATGCCGGTCCCCGTCCCGGGTAAAACTATCCAGCAGTTCCACGGCGAAAAGGGCGCAGTTAAGGTTGAACAGTTTTTTTCGCAGATTCAGAAATACGGGTTTTTGCAGGAACTCGGTCAAAGTAGCGAGTTTGTCGGTATGGCTTTGAGTAAAGACGATGTCCCCGAAAGCAAA
>CBDUSK010000051.1:0-8777 GCA_965369915.1 uncultured Phycisphaerae bacterium | reverse complement strand
GGCTTAGATGACCTTGTAGTACTATCTAACTACTGGCTCGGCGTCGGTCCGGAAGGTGATATTACTGGTGATGGAAATGTGGACTTGAAAGATTTTGCTGAACTTAACCAGGCTTGGTAAGTCCAATAAAAAATATGCACCAAATATCACACGTAATCGAAAGACACACGAAGCTTAAATATTTTGCTTCAGTATTATAACCACAAGACTATCGAGGAAGCAAATTCAACCGGGGTGTTTTGGCACCTTTATTGCACGAGCTTAGGGGAAAATCCGGATTTAATTTACTTGTAGAGCAGTGGGTCAACGCTATAATCATTGCAGAAAGATAATGTGTGGGAGGCAAAAGTGGCGGTTCTTAATGTTAATATCGACCATGTGGCGACGGTACGGCAGGCACGCAAGACTGATGAGCCCGATCCTGCCTGGGCGGCGGCGCTTTGCGAATTGGCGGGGGCAAACGGGATAACGGTCCATCTTAGGCAGGACCGGCGGCATATCTGCGACCGTGACGTTCGGGTGCTGAAGGAGACCGTTGCCGGCAAGCTGAACCTCGAGATGTGCATGGCTGAACCGATAGTGAAGATCGCCGAACAGGTCCGGCCTGACCAGGTAACATTAGTGCCGGAAAAACGCCTGGAACTTACGACCGAGGGCGGGCTGGACTGCGTCAGATACAAAAAACGACTGGCGGCAGTCGCAAAAAGACTTCACAAAAAAGGGATGCTCGTCAGCACGTTCATCACACCGGATGAGGCACAGATAATCGCCTCGGCCGAGACCGGCTGCGACGCGGTGGAACTTCATACGGGAATGTACGCCAACGCGAAAAATGACAAGGCCATCGAAAAAAGACTCAACGAGCTTCGGGACGGCAGGGACATCGCGATGACGAGCGGGCTGATAGTACATGCCGGGCATGGACTTACGTATCGAAATATCAAACCGGCCGCGATGATAGAGAGTCTTTGTGAATTCAACATCGGCCATAGCATTGTCTCCCGGGCCGTGCTTGTCGGGCTGCGGCAGGCGACCGAAGAGATGATAAAGCTAATTCAAAACGCAGGTATGTAAATACAGGGAGGACAAAATGTTTAGCGGATCGATGGTAGCTCTGGTAACACCTTTTCAGGATGGAAAGGTGGATTATAAGACTCTTGAGGAGCTTGTGCAATTTCACTTAGACAGCGGCACGGACGGTCTGGTGCCGGTGGGTACGACCGGCGAGAGCCCGACGCTGAGCCATAGTGAACATAAAAAGGTGATCGAGCGGGTGGTCAAGGCCGCAGGCGGGAAGATCCCGGTAATAGCCGGGGCTGGCTCGAACAGTACGGCAGAAGCGATCGAACTGACCGCGTTCGCAAAGAAGACCGGCGCCGACGCCACGCTGCAGGTCGGGCCTTACTATAACAAGCCTACGCAGGAAGGTTTCTATCAGCACTTCAAAGCGATAGCCGACGAGGTCGATCTGCCGATAGTGCTTTATAATATACCGGGCAGATGCGGCGGAAGCGGCATGACGCCGGAGACCGTGGCCCGGCTTTGTGCTATCGAGAATATCGTAGCGATCAAGGAGGCGACGGGCAGCCTGGACCAGGCCAGCGAGATAGCATCGCGCTGCGATATAACGATAATATCCGGTGACGATTCACTGACGTTGCCGCTGGCGTCTGTTGGCGGCAAGGGTGTGATCAGCGTGGTCGCAAATATCGTACCGGCCGACGTTAAGGCGATGACGGACCTTATCCTGGAAGGGGATTTCGTCTCGGCCCGTAAGTGGCACAATAAGCTTTTCGCTCTATCAAAGAACCTGCTGAGTCTTTCGACGAACCCAATCCCGATCAAGGCGGCGATGTCGATGCTGAATATGGCTTCTGAAGAATTGCGACTTCCGATGACGCCGCTTGAACAGAGTAAACGTGTGGTTCTTAAAAAGACACTGGCAGATTACGGGCTCTTGGGTTAAGCGTCACTTCTCGGTTTTATAGCTGAGCTGAGCCTTGTACCATTGCTGGGCATTTCGATAGGTCTGAACAAGAGCATCGACCATTCTGCTGACAGAGTGATGTCTTTTAAGATGTATCTGGCCTGCCAGTGCGAGTTCTCTGGCAAAATCGTGCTGGTCGAACAGTTTTTGCAGAGCCGAATATATCCTTAATTCATCGTCGGGATCGAAGAATACCGCGGTCTGGTCCTCGATAAGCAGATCATCGATCCCCCCCCGAGCAGTTGCCACGGCCATTCCCACACTCATCGCTTCAAGGAGGCAGGAATCAAATTCAGCAGCGGGCTGCGGCTGAATGAAGATATCAGCGCCGGCAAAGAGAGTCCTTATAGGATGGATCGCAGGGATGATCGTAACGAGTTGTGAAAGACCAAGGCCCTTGATGAGTTCATGTATCTGTCTTTCGGCGGGCCCGGAACCGATGATGGCATAAATAAATTCGTAGCCATCGATGGCCAGATGCCTTACAGCATTGAGCAGCGGCTCAAAATCCGAGAGCCTGTCAAGGGCCCTTACGGTAACCATGCTTGTTACCCTGGATATTTCGGAAAAGCAGGCACATGTATCATCAACGAAAACCCCAATGTTGATCTGTTCGATCCGGCCGGACAACCTCGAATATACTTTTGCCAGGTAGTCGGCAATAACCTCCGACGAAGCGATAAGAGCCGCGCAGTGAAAAGGACAAACGCGGGGACGAAAGAAGCTTCCTTGAAGCGCATTAAAAGTAAGTACATAAGGTATATCCAACTGGGTGGCGATTTGCACGGTCAGTCGGGCTTTGCTCTTGGACAGGCAGTGCAGGACAGAGGGTTTGAATTTCTCGAGCTTGTCAAATAATATTTTTCCGCTCTGCATCCGGAACAGAGGTATCCTTAATATCGGATGCCGAATAAGTTCAACCGAAGGGCATAAAACATTCCCCGCATCGGCGTCGGGCGGACAGATAATTACAGCCGGACAGGGCTCATCGGTCAGGCCCGTAAGAAGATGACGCAAGGGGACCGCGTAGTTCTTCAAAGTACTCCGGTCAACGACCAATGCCGGTCTGACCGGGTTTTTCACGGCATCTGCGGTACTTGTCTGTCCTTGCGGCATAAGAATCAAACTCTATAATCGGGTTTAATCTCAATCCTGTAGAAACTTGAGTACATTAGAAATATTCTACCGAAAAAACAACTCAGCCGCTATCTAAAAAAACGCAGAAGCACGGGGCAAAACCATGCGATCTTAAAAACAGCGAGTATGAAGCCGATAGTGCTTTATGCACTAAAACCGGTCTTATATAACATTCTGGTGTTAACAACCCTGTTCGAAAAACGAGCCGGATCAAAAAAATTTAAGGAAAATCGGCCCGATCGGGTTCCGCAGGGATCGAGAATTTCCTGGTTTTTTCAAGTTGTCGCCGGCTTGATTTGATAACGCCTGCCTCGTCAGGAAACCGCGAGTTTTTTACGTCTTCGGCGTAAGCGGTGACCGCCTCGGAAATCGCCGAAGCAAGCCTTGCTAAGTTTTTGGAGAGTTTGGCAATAGTGTAAAGATTTAGTCAGAACAGGCCGGGTGCGATGTGAATCTGTTCGTCCTCAAGCTGCGGCTGATGACGGGAACGGGCACATTTTTCTGTGACGGTCTCAACTGCTTGTCCTGCGGTACCTTCGCCCGGCATAGGGGGCGCTGCCGGGGGAATTATCTTTTCGGTGAGTGTAATTAATTCACAAGCCAGGTCCGCGCTTGTATCTTCAGCTTTGAATTTACCGAGCTTTGTAATAGGGCGGGTTTTATTTTGACCTGGGCCGTGACGGCTATACTTGTATTGCTAACTGCTTTAATTACATCGAGTTATGCTTTTGCGGCTCGCGTTTTAACCGGTTGAGTTTCTCACGTGCCAAGCGAACCTGCCGGTGTTTTTAACGGCAAATTTTGTTCCGGTGCGGTATGACAGAAAACCCATATCAACAGCCCGGCAGCTAATCTTAGCCCAGCTCTTTTGACGGCAGCGGCAATTGTAACAATCCAGTTCGTTTTGTCCGTCAAGGCGGGATCGCAACCCTATATGATCCGCCCAGCAGAGTCCCCGTCTAAAGACCATCCTTACCCCAGCCTGAACTGCGGGCCTGGCAGTGATGTAGTCATAGCAACCGACAGCGGCAAATTATCTGCCGGCGTGTTTTGTATCCATCAGGTCCGCAAAAGTGCTTTTTTTGCCATTGGATCTGCCGCGAATAGACTGCTTCATTCAGAGAATGCATATTGAGAATATATGAACAAAAGCGGATTTTACGGCGTAAAAAACTTGAACTCAGGAAGGGATAAAAGATAAATTTATGCTTTTTTTGTGTTTTTTCCTAAAAAAAAATTGACTTAGGAAAAAAATATCTAATAATTTAGGGAAATCTACTAAAGTTCGAGTTAGGATTTATACGATACAATAAATTAGACGATAAAGGCGAGGTTTGTGAAATCATAAAATAGCTTTTCATCACCCTCCTCCGAAGCCAGATTCTGCTTTGTATTGGGATCTGGCTTTTTTTAACAACATTTAACGCCCGATAATATTCAGTGTTTGAGCTGATAAGGGGGTATTTCTGGAAGAACCCTTTAATTGGCATTATTCAGGGCCCCGGGGAAATAGTAAGGTTTTTTAGCCCTGAATATGTCAATCGGCCCCATAGGCCGTCATATCTGTAGTTGTCCCCTTTAGTATCAGGCAGACGCTTCCCTGCTTGGGCGCAAAAAAAAGCCCCGCTGATATCAGCAGGGCCCTGTGCCGCGATGTTAAAAAGTTCAGTTTACCAGTAAGCATCTTCAGGCCAATCTACGATCCCCAAAGGATTTCTACTGTGTTTTTTCTCTTGTTTAAATTCGAGCATAGGAGCATCTAAAAGTTCTCTAAACCTGGCCATTTCCTCATCCGAAAGCGGCGCATCATCATAGATATGCGGCGAGATAAAGACGAGCAGTTCAGTGTGCTTGGTTTCTGTTTTATCGTCTGAGAAAAGGAAACCTATTAAGGGCAAATCACCGAGTAGCGGTATCTTGTCGTTCGATATCCTGGTTTCTTTCTTTCTTAAGCCTCCCATAACTACGACCTGGCCGTCATACATAAGAAGAGTTGTCTTTGCCGACCTCGAATCGACAACGGGGACCTCGCTGCCAGTGACGGTATTTGTGCCGGTGTTGACACTCTGTTCAGATTCGATGGTTATCAGTATCTTATCGTCATCAGTGATAGTGGCTTTTACAGTAAGAGTAATACCGACTTCCTTGAACTCGGTAGAGGTCAAGGTGGCGCCTTGGGAGCTATCTGAAGCTTCTTCATAAGCTATTTCCTCAATGGTCTTGATAGATGCTTCCTGACCGCTGACGACGAGCACGCGCGGGCTGGCGAGGATCTCTACATTCCGAACCTGCTGGAGCGCCGCAAGAGTTACACCGATATTCTTTTTTAGTAATCGTAAAGCACCTCCACCAGTAAAAGCTATCAGGTCCTGACTTCCGCCGAAGTGGTTTATACCAGCCGGCATTCCCGGCAGTCCGACATTCGTATCCGGATCGGCCAGAAGGTCGGTCCAGTTCACGCCGATCTCTGTCTCATCATTCAGCTGGACGTCGGCTATAACGACTTCGACCATGATCTGTCTTGGGGTCTGATCGGCTTTTCTGATCTCCTGGATAATCCTTTTGAGCGTTTCCTGAGTATCACAGATGATCAGGGAGTTTGTCTCGGCATCCGTAGAGACTGCACCATAACCTGAATTAAGGTTGGCGATGATCCTCTCGAGATTCGAGGCCCGGAGGAATTTGAGCATGACGGTTTCTACATAAAGATCGGGTGCTTGTTCTGTAACATCCTCTCTCGAACCTATCATCTTCTCGAATAATCTCTTTTTTGCATCAGCAATAGGTGTGACCATTTTAAAGGGGTCCTGCTTTCCGATGAGTTCAGAAATATTTTCTTCGTCATAGTCCGCGGGTTCGGACTGTACTTTGGCAGTGTAGCCGAGCAAAAATATCATTATACAGCAAATGAATAATTTTATTAAATTCCCCTTATTCATGAGTTATCGTCTCCTTGTCTTCAATTACGTAAATCGTAATGCTTACCTGGCAGTTCAAATCATTGTTGATTTTATTGCCTCTTTCAATTAAGAGATTTGAAACCACGATTCGCTGAGGATAGTCTCTGATTTTTTCCAGAAACTTCATGATATTTTTGTAGTTTCCGGACAACATAATTCTTGCTCGGCTGAGTGTGACATCTGAAACATCACCGCTTTTTTTCGACACCGAAGGTATAAAATCAGAAGATTCGACCGTGCAGTTGTGCTGAACGGCGATTGGTTCGATATCGCTGAAAAATTCCATGGCTTTTTCAAAAGTGAAAAAGCTGTTTTCGAGTCCGGAAATATCCTGCTGGAGTTTTTCGAGTTCGACAAGTTTTTTCTCAACGTTCTTTAGAATGACGGTGCTTCTTGCTCCGTCACCTGCAATGATGGACTTATATTGTTCGGCAGCATGCAGATATGTAATCTGTGGTGAAATAACCCAGTTGTAGGCCGCAAGGGCCATGATAGAGACAAATGAAACCGCAATAATTACTCTTGTAGCCGGCCCTGATCTTATTATGTTATTATTCAACATCAGTCTGAGTTGTCCTTTTGTTTTCTAATACTGCGAGAATCGAAAAATTAATCAGTCCTTCATTGTTGTCCTTACTTGTTTTCGTCACGGTAGCCGAGGCAAAGAATTCGGACCGAGCCAATAATTTGTTGAAAACGTGAATAGCCCTGAAGGAAGTGGCACTGCCTTTAAGTACGAGATTAACATCATCCGAACTTACCAGGCGGTTCAGGCAGATCGCCTGCGGGATTTTCCGCTGGATCTCGCGCATGATCTGATCCCACTGGACATTGGTTTGGTCCTTAAAAATCTCATCAACTTTAGCCTTTTTTTCACTAATTAAAGCAATCTGGCTATTTATTGATTCTTGTTTATTCAGCAACATCTCGATATTTCTGGTGGGATCCAGTTTACTTTCGGCCAAAGCATTCTGGGTTCTTCCCAGTTGGATCCTGACGAAAGCCCCAACCACAAATATAATAAAGATAACCGCAGCAGCGATGTTCGCAGTAATGAGCAGGAACTTCTTTATAGCCCTTACATCCTCAGCTCCCGAAGGCATCAACTGAATATTCAGGCCCGGCTGCTGGACGGCAAGCGATTTCATAGCGAGTCCCACGGCGGTGACCGAGGCGTTATTTATAGAATCATTTGTTTCGAGCGGCGTATCCGAATACATCGTAGAATCAGAGCATACATGTAAATCGCACTTGAAACTTCTGCTCAAGAACTCTTCGATGTGCCGGTTATCTACATCGGGGTTATCAAACAACATGATCAGTTCCCATGAATTATCAGCGGCGTCATCGACTTCAACATCGTAGTACTGAATGACGGCACTTATCGCATCTTCGCAGCGAACAAGGCATTTGTCGATATCCTCAACATCCCGGCCGAAATCGATACTTCGGATGAAATCCAATTCCTCTTTTCTAAACACACAAACAGTAAAGACCGAGCTATGCAGGAATGCAGTGAGAATGTTAGCATCGTATTTGTTTGAAATCTTTTCTGCGAAAATCGCGCGAATTGAAGCGACAACACTTAATTCCACCGCAACGGGCTCAACCTGAGCAAGTCTGAAAGTTTTCATCAAATTGGCCATTTTCTTATGGTCAGTCGCCGCCACGAACAGACGCCCCCTCTGGTTCGGTCCGAGGGGAGCGATCCCGTAAAAGTCATAAAGGGGTTCTTTTCCTGAGAGTACCGGGCTGTGCTTGATCTCGGATTGTACAAACCGGCTGAGGTTGTCCGGAATTTCCTCCGGCAAATCTATTATCTGCTCGAGAACGGGTTTTGCGACCATGGAGACAGTCGCATGATGAGTTTTGATCTTGTTCCGGGCAAGCAGAGTCTTGATCACTTTTGCAAGGGCAACCGGGTCTTTAATGTTTCCATCGGTCATCGCACCATCGGGAACGGAAGCATCGGCAACTTTAAGCAGTTTGATCTGATCATTTTCCTTGCTTACTAAAGCCACGCTGATGCGGCTGTCAGAGATATATATTCCCAATGAAGTTTTGGTTCTTAACTTCTTGATTAGTTCTGTAAAATCCATACTTGCCTTTCGTATGTGCTACTCGATCCCCTCGAAGCAACAGATCGGCCTAAAAAACCGACAAAAAATTCCTGATATCGCGGGTTTTATGAGCAGGATCGATCACGAATATGTCTCTCAGCATCATTAAACCTTTATATAATCAGTCCGAATCCCTACACATATTTTATCCATCAATGTATCGACACCAAAAGGGGCGTAAATAATCAAACTTGGCAGGAAGTACTATGAAAAAGACCAGATTAACAAAATCACAGAAAAGCCGGTTTTGTCAATCTCTGGTCTGTTATTATCAGCCCCGGAAGTAAACATTAGCCTGCGAATATGTTCAGTTGACAGTTGGTCCCATAACCGATTCCGCTAATTCAGAAAGTAACGATTGTATGGATTGCACAAGGAAGTGAGGTTTGTATGTATATTGTCAGTTAAGAATGAGTCGCTGCGGGGTGGAGAACGTTTTTTCTCTTCAATTTTGCCCGATTTTTTATGGTAATTTTAATTATGCTCTGCGGCGGCGAACCATGAACAGACCGCCGAGTCCAAGCAGACCTATGGTAGCCGGCTCCGGGATCTCGTTTACCGCAGAGAAACTTG
>CBDUSK010000050.1:0-8847 GCA_965369915.1 uncultured Phycisphaerae bacterium | reverse complement strand
CTATAGCAGGTTCCGTTTCTAACGCAGATAGCGCCGCAGACATCGCAGGCGGGCGCATCATCCTGAAAATGCTGGAACTGGTCGTTAAGCTGTTTTATAACGGCAGCTTCCGGCTGGGCAGTTGGTTCCCCTGAGATCGCGGTGCCAACGACAGCGACAAGACGGTCGAGAGTGGCCTTTGCGAACCTGTTCGGCCTTGGTAAGGTCGATTTTTTATCTTCTCCGGTTAATTCGACAATGGGTTTTTGGCCCTTAACGGCCTTGGCCTCACCGATCTTTTTAGCAAGGTCCTGTGTCTTTTCGACAAGTTGTTTTGCCGTTGTGGAGGTTTTGTTCTCGCCGGAAGGCGGCTGATTTCGGTTCGGGGTGTTCAATTCGGCATATCCCGGGATAAACCGGCAGCCCATCCAGCAGAAGATATAGTCGATGAGACTTTTAGCAAATGGTATGTTCTTATTCGAGGTCATACCGGACGGTTCAAAACGTGCGTGTCGAAACTTGTCGATGAGTGTTATCAGCGGCACTCCATACTGAAGGGCCATTGAGATACAGGTGCCGACGACATCCATTAACCCCCCGACGGTGCTGCCCTCCTTGGCCATAGTGATAAACAATTCACCAGGCTGATCGTCCTCGTACAGCCCCACCGTCAGATATCCTTCATGTCCGGCAACAGAAAACTTATGAGTAATGCTGTTTCGGGTCTCAGCCAGTCGTCGCCTGAATGGGCGAGCCTTCGGTGCCTCATCGTCGATTTTTTTGGTACCGGCCCTGTTTTTGTTATCAAGGTTAACCGGCTGGATCCTCTTTGAGCCATCACGGTAAATGGCGACGGCTTTTAGCCCCAGCTTCCAGCCCTGGACATAAGCCGATGAGATCTGCTCGGTGTCGCTTTCCTTCGGCATATTGATGGTTTTGCTGATGGCACCGGAGAGGAAGGGCTGGACAGCGGCCATCATCTTAAGATGCGCGAGGTAGTGTATATGTCTTTGTCCATTTCTGGGCTTGAAGGCACAATCGAAAACGGGCAGATGCTCCCGGCGGAGTTTATCTGCCGACTCGATGGTCTCGTCATCGTCGATGGTCTTGCAGATATCCTTGATGTCATCGGCACTGTAACCGAGTCTTTCCAGTGCCATCGGTACGGTTCGGTTGACGATCTTGAGCATGCCGCCGCCGGCGAGAAGTTTGTATTTGACCAGAGCGATATCGGGCTCGACCCCGGTGGTGTCGCAGTCCATCATGAAGCCGATGGTTCCTGTGGGGGCAAGGACGGTAGCCTGAGCATTTCTGAATCCGTGATGCGAACCTGCGTCGAACGCTTCGTCCCAGACGTTCTTTGCGGCATTAAGGATGTAGTCCGGGCAGTGTACTTCGGGGATATTGTGGATATGCTCCCGGTGCATGGCGATCACGTTTAGCATGGATTTTTTGTTTTTTTCGAATTCGGCGAAAGGCCCTTTAATTTCGGCTAATTCGGCGCTTACGGCATAAGCAGTACCAGTAAGTATAGCCGTTATCGCAGCGGCCAGGGTTCTGGCCTGGTCAGAATCGTAGGGCATTGCAAGACTCATAAAGAGGCTCCCGAGATTTGCGTATCCCAGTCCGAGCGGGCGGAAGTCGTGACTGTTTTTAGTAATGCTCTTTTCCGGGTAGCTGCCGTTGTCGACAAGAATTTCCTGGGCGATGATAAATATCCTGATAGCTCTTTTGAAGCTTTCGACATCGAAGGTCCCGTCTTCGCAGCGGAACTTCATCAGGTTAAGCGAAGCGAGGTTACAAGCCGAGTCGTCTATGAACATGTACTCGCTGCACGGGTTCGAGGCGTTGATGGGCCCGGATTCCGGGCATGTATGCCAGCGGTTGATAGTGGAATGATACTGGATTCCGGGGTCTCCGCAGACCCTTGTGCCCTCGGCGATAAGCCGCATGAGTTCCTGGGCCGAGTATTCCTCGAGAGGTTTGCCTGTGGTGACGGCTTTTGTGACCCAGGTTTTGTCTTTTTCGACGGCTTCCATGAATTTATCGGTGACGCGGACGGAAAGATTGCAGTTCTGGAACATGACGCTGTTGTAGGCTTCGTTGTTGAGGTCGCCGCCGTACCCACAGTCGATAAGTGCCCATGCCTTTTTCTCCTCTTCCGTCTTGCAGGTGATGAATTCTTTAATATCGGGGTGGTCGATCATCAGGGACTGCATCTTTGCGGCACGTCTGGTCTTTCCGCCGGATTTTACGACGCCGGCGATCTGGTCGAATACCCTCATAAAGCTTAACGGGCCGGAGGGTTTTCCGCCGCCGGAAAGCTTTTCCCTGCTGCTGCGCAGTGTGGACAGGTCCGTGCCGGTTCCTGAACCGTGCTTGAAGAGCATAGCTTCGCTTCTCATGAGTCTTGTGATGTCTTCCATATTGTCGTCTACGGACTGTATGAAGCAGGCCGAGGCTTGCGGGAATTCATAACTGTTTTCGCATGGAAGGGGCTGGTCGGTCTTTTGGTCCCAGTGGAAATTGTGCTTGCTTCCTTCGACGCCGTTGACCTCGAACAGGCCCATATTGAACCATACGGGCGAATTGAAAGCTCCGTACTGGTTCACGCAGAGCCAGGTAAGCTCATTGTAGAAGCTTTCGGTGTCTTCTGCGGTGCCGAAATAGCCGTCCTTGAGCCCTCTGTCGGCGACAGACCTGCAGACGCGGTGGATGAGCTGCTTAACGGAGGATTCTCTTTCTGAAGAGTCGATGTCGCCGTAGAAGTATTTGCTGACAACGACTTTTGCAGCGAGCTGGCTCCAGGAGACGGGGATTTCGGCGTTCTTTTGTTCAAAAATGACTTCTCCGTTGTCACCGGTGATCTTTGCATGGCGGTTCTCCCATTCGATCTGCTCAAAGGGATGTACATCGGGATCGGAGAAGAAGCGTGGTACCTTCAGCCATCTTGACCTGGAAGGCTTGGAACTGGTCCAGGGTTCGGTCTCAGGTGTTTTCGCTTCGTTGTTCTGGTTGGACGTCCCTTTTTCGGTCATTATGAGCCTCCCTGTCTACAAATGAAAAAAACGCACGCAACTACTATATACGGTGTTTTCGGGAAATTGACAGCAATATGTTGTTACTTACAACGGTTTTGATAATATTCTGAAATTTAAATTATGGCAACATAAAATCTTAAAGAAAACCAAAGTTTTTTTGGCAGGACGAATAAGTTCCTGTAAATACGTAACCTACAACAAGAAATTTTTTTACAAAGCTTTGAAAAAAAGTCTTCAACAAAAAAAATAAAACAATAGTTGCTGTTTCAAAATGAATTTTTACAAAAGCAATTTTTCTTTGAAATTAAAGTTCAAGGCATTAGCCGGTAACTGCAACAGCATCGAGCCACTGTTTTGCGATCCATTGGTGGGCCCAGAGTGAAGGGTGAATGAAATCGTCGGAGAATTTTTCAGGCGGGACCTGAAGCAGTGTATCATTTATCAAGCTCTGCAGTTCGAGCAGGGCCGTGCCGAATTCGTCGGTAAGAAGACAGACGATGTTTCTATAATCTTTTAAACCGGCAAACATGGGATTATCAGTATTGTTAGTGAACATAAACGGCTCAATAAGAATGATCTGGCACTTGCATTTTTCTTTTACGGCAGTGAGCATTCCGCGGTAGTTGGTTTCGAATTCTTCCGGATAGACAGCCATTGTCATATCCAGTTCGGTTCCATACTGCCGCCAGAGGTCATTTATTCCGATCAGGATGCTCAGGACGTCGGGATGATGATCGGTACAGTCTTTTCGAAAGCGTCCGAGCAGATCGCGGGTGGTATTGCTGCTGACGCCCGTATTTTTAATACTGATATTAAGTTCTGGATATTTTTTCTTTAAGCTCTGGGCAATATTTCTGACATACCCCGTCCCAAGCGGATGGAGGATCGATCTTTCACATTCGGTGATGCTGTCGCCGGTGAAAAGTATCTTCATCCCCGGTTTTAACGTAATTTTTTCCGTCATCGCCAAACTTTCTTACAATATAATGATAGATAGACAAATTTTAGCGTTAAAACTAACTTTTAAAAAGGCTTTTTTCCCGGGTCGACAGTTTGTAGAATAGAATTATGGCTGGTAAAGGTCAAAAGAACAGGTTGGAGACGATCCGGGAAAGTATAAAGGGTTTTCCCGCTGGGCCCGGTCTGTATTTTATGAAAGGTCCGAAAGAAATTGTCCTTTATATTGGAAAAGCCAAGAACCTGCGGTCACGGGTGGGTAGTTATTTTCAGGAAAGCGCCGACCTGTCGAGTTCACGGTCCCCGAAGATAGCCGAGATGGTCAACAAGACGGTCACCGTCGATTACTTAGAAACGCCGAACGAAGTTGACGCCATCCTGCAGGAAGCCAGGCTCATCAAGGACATCCGCCCGCCTTATAATACGAACCTGGCGGACGACAAGACTTTTCCTTATCTTGAGATCACGACACGGTCGGATTTTCCCGGGGTTTATATTACCCGAAAACCCAGGACCAAAGGCAGCAGACTTTTCGGGCCGTTCACAGGGGTCAAGGACCTCCGGGCGGTAATGGTGGTGCTGCAGAAGATATTCAAATTCCG
Organism: uncultured Phycisphaerae bacterium; assembly: GCA_965369915.1. Taxonomy (GTDB): domain Bacteria; phylum Planctomycetota; class Phycisphaerae; order Sedimentisphaerales; family Anaerohalosphaeraceae; genus CBDUSK01. The sequence continues at coordinate 4,268 of CBDUSK010000050.1, read as the reverse complement.
CACTTGTAATATTGATATCCGCGAAAGTGACGAAAAGCGGCGTTTCTTTCGGCCCTGTCTTTTGTACAGTATCAAACAATGCGTCGCGCCCTGCAGCGCGAGGATCACAAAGGCCGAATACAAACAGATCGTCTGCGACCTTATCAAATTCCTGCAGTCCAGGCGGCAAACGATACTGCGGCAGTTGAAAAAACAGATGGAAGCGGCTTCTGAAGCGCAGGATTATGACAAGGCGGCGGTGTACCGGGATCGGATACGGCTGATAGAGCGGCTGGACAGGCGGGGGACGGTGCACCGAGATCTTCAGCCGGAGGTTTTCGCGGGCGATCCGACGGAGGCATTGGCCAAACTGCAGAAGATATTCAGGACCGAAGGGCCCATTCGGATAATCGAGGGGTTCGATATCGCTCATATTTCCGGGGCCGAGACAGTGGGGTCATTAGTCAAGTTCATCGACGGCAAGCCATTTAAGAGCGGATATCGGCGGTTCAAGATAAGGACCGTTACCGGGGTGGACGATTATGCCTGCATGCAGGAGGTGGTAACGCGAAGGTATAAGCGGGCGCTCGATGGGGAGGAACTTTGGCCCGACCTGGTGCTTATCGACGGCGGCCTGGGGCATCTGCACGCGGTTGAGGACGCGTTTAAACGAATGAATGCACCGCTGCCGGCGTTAGCGGCTATCGCTAAAAGACAGGAAGATATCTTCATACTCCCAAGTAATAAGCCTCTGAAGCTGCCGCCAAATTCGCCCGCTAAGAAACTCCTGCAGTACGTCCGCGACGAGGCCCACCGCTTCGCACAGCATTATCATCACATACTGCGGTCCAAAAAACTGCTGAATAAGAAATGACTCACAGAGCGGATTTCTAACTTACGCTTGTTTCCCGATATCTTCCTGACCTTACTTCTCTTAAGATCACAGATAAAGTTCCGAGCCCGAACATGCCGAAGACGATGAGCATCGGTCCGAATGGGAATACTAAGCCCGCACCGATGATACAGCCGACCAGCGGCCATTTGTAGATATTGAAAAAGTTCTGTCCGGATCGTTTTGCAGCAAAGTCGAACAAGCCGATGCCGATGGTAAAGCCGGCGGCGGTTGCAAACGGGGCGGCGATCCATATAATACCCATTATGATTTTGCCGTAACCGGATTTAAAGGCAGTGATAGCGACGGCCATCCAGAAGACATAAAAAAAGCCCGCAAATAAAACCGAGTTGAATACCCGCAGAAACGAAATTATCAGTTTTTTGAGCATCCCCGTTCCTCTATATTTAATTATGAAGGGCCTTGCCCGGCGTTATAGATGGTACCGCCTGATTTAAGGTATTTTTCGAGTACTGCCTTTGCTTCATCGCCGAGGACATCACGCTGAACGGTGACACCGCGGGATCGCAGCTGTTGTATCCAGTCGGCAGGTTTCGCTCCTTCGTCGAAGCCGAGTTCACGGGCGTCTTCGTCGCGTGCTCCGCAAACGAGGCTGCGGACGCCTGACCATGGAATTGCGCCAAGACACATTGCACACGGCTCGGTGCTGGTTACCAGTTCGCAGGTCGGCAGACCTTCTGCGCCGAGGTCGTAAGTGTTCAATATTTTCTGCGCGATGCTTATTGCGACGATCTCTGCGTGAGCGGCTGAACAGTCAGAACCGACAACAAGATTTACGCCGGGTGCGATGAGCTTCGAAGTGTTTTTGTCAAAAACAGCAGCGGCGAAGGGACCGCCGGTTTTGTGTTCGATATTTTGTTCAGCCAGTTTTATGACCAGACGCATGCGCTCTTTTACATCATCGAAAATACGGTCCGGCTCGGGCAGAATCGCTTCGGCCCAGTCCGGCAGTTTAAGATCGATGGGAGGAAATCTCATAATTTCTTCATTATCAAATGAACCTTGCGGCGGTTTTTAACAGCAGCCTTTGTTTAAGGCCTTTCGCGTTCGCGGTGGCGGTTACGATCTCCTTTATCATCCTGCGGGCATCCTCTCTGGTGCCTTTGGGACGAAATGTGTTTGCGATATTCTCGGTATCGGAGACGACATAATCATAACCCCGTATCACGGCAACGGGGATTCCCGCGTTTACCTGCCCGAATACCAGGGCCGAAGCTGCCGTCAGCTCGTGCGCGGTCAGGTCCATGCCGCCGAACTTGGGCTTGTTGAAGTTATCGACTTTGCCGAACTCTTTGCTTCGCGGCTCAATGCCTGAAGAACCGACGGCGAAATCCATTGTGCCTACAGGCATTATCTCGGTATCGGCGAGGATGACGGCGACTTCTTTGCCCGTGGCGGCCTTTATCTCTTCCCGAACGGCTTCGGCGGCTTCGTCGCAATCGGGGGCCATGAAGCTGACCAGTCCTTCGGGGTGATTGGAGCCGTCGATGCCGGCGTCGCAGGTGTGTATCGCACCGGTTGGGGACATCGTTATGAAGATACACTGTTCGTTTTCGCAGAGATCGGTACTTGTCCGGCCGCATTCGGAAGCGTCAAGAACGTGATGCCGGAACTCTCCGCTTAACGGGACAACCGCTATAACCTCGTGACCCTCGTCCATGATCATCTGTACCCAGACGGGGTCCTTGCCGGTGCGCTTTGAGACGGCAAGTGCTTTTTTGCCGACCTTTATGTCTTTTTTCTTTTTTGTAAGGCCCATCGCCTTCGATATGATCTTGCTGGTAAGTACAAGAATGTCTTTTTCCTGTATACCGCAAGCCTCTCTGTTGACGGCTTCTATAATGATATTCGGCAGGTCATCTCCGTATTTGATCTCGCCGATGGTCTGTAAACCGAGAACTTCGATACGCTTCATGAAAACGACCCTTAAAATCAAAAAACAATTTCATCACCATTTGTCGGGGTGTGCCAGAAGACCTTCGATGCATTTATCACCACAAAGATCTCTTGTAACAGGGTACAGCAAAGAAGAGGGGTTTGTCAATAATTTCATTTGCTCTGTTATTTTTATTGCGTTCGGATCATTTAATAATTTTGGAGCGATATAAACCTTAACTTCATCTGCGAGTTTTGAGTTTAAGAACGAGGTGATCACTATGGGGCCGCCTTCGACGAGGAGTTGCTGGATATTTCTTTTGCCAAGCTCGCCGAGCACATGATCCAGGTCGCATCTTCGGTTGTTTTCCGGGACGGCGAGGACTTCTGCGCCGGTTTGGATAATTGCGGCTGCTTTTTCAGGGTTTTTCTGCAGGGTCCTGTTTGTGGTAACGATAAGAGTCGCAAAGCAACTCGTATCGAGGACCTTTCTGTCGAGCGGTATTTTCAGCCGGGAATCCAGGACGACCCGCAGTGGTTTTTTGCCCTGGTCGGGTCGAGGTGTAAGAAGCGGGTCGTCGGCGATAACAGTACCGATGCCCGCGAGTACGGCCTGGGTCCGGCGGCGGAGTTTGTGAACGTCTTGTCTGCTGGTTTCGTTCGATATCCATTTTTGGCAGGCGTGCTCTTTGAAGCCGACGACACCGTCAGTACTTTGTGCCCATTTAAGGATTACCCAGGGACGGCCTGTCTTTGCGAATTTTATGAATGGTGCGTTTATCAGGGTTGCCTGTTCTGCACATACGCCCGTGTTTATTTCGATGCCGGCCTTACGGAGTTTGGCAAGTCCTTTGCCGGACGCGTGGACGGAAGGGTCGACTATCGCAGCTGCCACTTTGGCGATCTTCGAATCGATTATAGCATCGGTGCAGGGACCGGTCTTGCCGGCATGGCAGCAGGGTTCGAGCGTTACGTACATCACGGCGCCTGCCGGGTCGAAGGAATTGTTTTCACAGTCCGCCAGGGCGTTGATCTCGGCGTGCGGTTTACCGAACTTTTCGTGGTAACCTTCGCCGATGACCTTGCCGTCCTTTACGATGACGGCACCGACGGCCGGATTGGGCTCAACGGCTCCGAGACCTTTTTCGGCAAGGACAAGCGCCATCTGCATGAATTTTTCGTCCCGGCTGAGCGTTTCCATCAGGCGTTTCCGATCATTCTGATAAATTCCTTCTCGCTGATGACTTCGATGCCGAGCTGTTTTGCCTTATCCAGCTTGCTCCCCGGGTTGGCTCCTGCCAGCACGAAACTGGTCTTTTTGCTTACGCTGGAGGAGGTTTTTCCGCCATTGTCCTTTACGGCCCGTTCGATCTGCTGCCGGCTGAAGTTTTCCAAAGTGCCGGTAACGATGATGATCTTGCCGGCAAGGGCCAGGCTTTGTTTTTTAGCAGGCCCAGCTGGCTTTACATACTTAAGCAGCTCGTTAACCAGCGACTTGTTT
>CBDUSK010000049.1:0-8871 GCA_965369915.1 uncultured Phycisphaerae bacterium | reverse complement strand
AAAAGCAGATGTCGAAGCGTTACGATATGCCGATCCTCTATATCACTCAGCTTTTGGGCTTGTGTCTCGGCATTTCGTCAAAGAAACTCGGACTGAGCAAACTTATGGTATCACCGGAAAAGATCGTAAAAGCTATTAGTGAAGTTGCGTAACCCGCAGCATGAAAACAGATAAGGTAAAGAAATGATAATGTCTAAAAAAGACGACGAGAAAACAGGAGCCGTGCTGGTGCAGGGAGCCGGTATTGCGGGTGTTCAGGCATCGCTTGACCTTGCCAATGCCGGTTTTAAGGTTTATCTCGTCGAGCGTTCGGCTGCCATCGGGGGGATGATGGCTCATCTGGACAAGACCTTCCCGACCGGCGACTGTGCAACTTGTATCATTTCGCCTAAACTTGTCGAATGTGCCCGGAACCTGAACGTTGAAATACTGACACTTTCAGAAATGGTTGACCTCCAAGGCCAGGCGGGTAATTTCAAGGCTGTGGTAAAGAGTTATCCTGGTTATGTTAATGAGCATGACTGTACTGCGTGCGGTGACTGCATCGAGGTTTGTCCTGTGAACATCCAGGACCATTTTGACCGCGAGTTGGGTACGAGAACGGCAATCGCCAAGCACTATGCCCAGGCGATTCCGAATGTTGTCGGTATTCTGAAAAAAGGACATGCACCGTGTAAGGTAACATGCCCGGCGAATATAAACGTTCAGGGTTATATTCAGCTCATCAAGAAGAAAGAATACGTCAAGGCTGTCAATCTTATCAGGGAGCGAAACCCGCTGTCGGCGATATGCGGACGTATCTGCACTCATCCGTGTGAAACCGAGTGCACCCGCGGTAAGGTCGACTCACCGGTTGCTATAAGGCTGTTGAAGCGGTTTGCCTCTGATAAAGAGATGGAGATGATAGAATCGGGCGAGCTTTCTCTTCCCGAAGAAAACCCCCCCTCGCCTGATGCGAAAAAGATAGCGGTAATAGGCGCCGGCCCAGCCGGGCTTACCGCCGCGAACGACCTTGCCGACCGAGGCTTTGCGGTTACCGTTTACGAAGCTCTTCCTGAGGCAGGCGGGATGCTCCGCTGGGGGATACCCCGATACCGGCTGCCGGAAAAAGTGCTCGGTCATGAGATCGAACTTATCCGGCGCAAAGGAGTAACTTTTGTTTACGATTGCCGGGTAGGTAAAGATATAACGATAGATAAGATCCGCGGAGAAAATGGATCTGTGTTTGTCAGCGTCGGAGTCGGCATGAGCCGTTCGCTCGGAATTGACGGCGAAGATAAGCAGGGAGTTGTTCAGGGTGTCGAATTCCTCAGACAGGCGGCTTTACCCGACAATAAACCTGAAGTAAAAGACAGGGTCATCGTGATCGGCGGCGGGAATGTTGCCATCGATGTCGCACGTACGGCATTACGGCTTGGCGCTAAGAGCGTGGAATTGATTTCGCTTGAGCAGCGCGGGGAGATGCCGGCTTACGATGAGGAGATCGAGGCCACAGTCTATGAAGGTATTAAGATACGCAACGGCTGGGGGCCGCGGGTAATATTAGGCGGTGATTCGATTAACGGGATCGAACTTAAAAAATGTACGAGTGTGTTCGGCTATGACGGTCAATTCAATCCTGTTTTCAATGAAAATGAGCGTATTAAGATCGAGGGCGATCAGATCCTTATAGCCATTGGGCAGAGAAGTGATGATAAGCTGCTCGAACATTTGGGCCTTGCGACTGAGCGAGGTAGTATCAAGGCTGACCCTATAACTCTCGAAACTTCAATAGAAGGAGTTTTCGCGGGCGGTGATACGGTTTCTGGCCCGGCATCGGTGATAGAAGCGGTCGCAGCGGGCAAACGTGCCGCTGACTCGATCGAAATGTATCTGAATGGAGAGGATATCAGGGTCCGGGCCTTCGATGATTCGATCAGGCCGATCCCCGAGGAACTTCTGCCCACAACGGAGAATGTGGAGAAGCGGCAGCGTGTGGAATCAGAGGAGACCCCTGCTGCACAAAGACAGGGCAATTTCGAAGAGGTTGAGACCGGCTGCAGCGAAGAAGCAGCTATTGCAGAAGCCGAGCGTTGTCTTAACTGTGCATTATGCTCGGAATGCGGCGAATGTGTCGAGGCCTGTGAACACGATGCCATTGACCATCAGATGCAGGAAAAGACGGTCGAGCTGGATATCGGTTCGGTTATTCTTACTCCTGGTTTTGAAGAGTTCGCAGCGGAAACCAAGGGGGAATACGGATTCGGCAGATATCCGAACGTTATTACCAGTGTCCAGTTCGAGCGAATGCTCTCAGCGGCAGGGCCGTTTGAGGGTCATGTTGTCCGGCGGACAGACGGTGAGCCTGCAAAACGTATCGCATGGATACAATGTGTCGGCTCGCGAGATTCGTCTTGTGGAAACGAATACTGTTCATCTGTATGCTGTATGGTTTCGACAAAACAGGCTTTAGTTGCCAAGGATCATCTTGATGGGTTTGACGCGACGATCTTTTATATGGATATTCGTGCACATGGGAAAGATTTTGACCAGTATTACGAACGTGCTAACAGCGATGAAAATATACATTATATAAAGAGCATCCCTTCGAGAGTTGTTCAGATGCCGGGCTCGAATGATCTTCGTTTACGTTTTGTCAATGAAGACGCTCAGCTTCAGGAACAGGATTTCGATCTTGTGGTATTGTCGATAGGTATGGAGCCTGCAGCGAGTGTCAAGGAACTTGCGGATCGGATCGGGATCGAGCTTAATGAATATGACTTCTGTGCGACAGACCGTTTCTTTCCCTTTGAAACATCCCGAGCGGGTGTGTTTGTTGCCGGTGCTTTCCAGGAGCCGAAAGATATTCCGGAAACAGTTACACAGGCAAGCGGTGCGGCATCTCAGGCGATGGAACTGCTGGCTGAGGCACGTGATACTCTCATTACTAAAAAGACTTATCCGGATGAACACGATATTACCGACGAAGAGCCGAGGATCGGGGTCTTCGTATGTCACTGCGGCATAAATATCGCATCGGTAGTCGATGTTGAAGCCGTTACCGAGGCGGTTGCAAATGAGCCCGGCGTAGTTATGTCTGACCATACGATGTTTACATGTTCCGATACGAGTCTCTCGAACATCAAGGACATGATACATGAACACGGGCTCAACAGGGTTGTCGTGGCCTCATGTACTCCGCGAACTCACGAGCCTCTATTCCGTGAGACGCTGCGTGAGGCGGGTCTTAATCCGTACCTGTTCGACCTGGCTAATATCAGGGACCAATGTTCCTGGGTACACTCTTCTGTTCCGGAAGCTGCCACCGAAAAGGCCATAGAACTTGTAAAGATGTCAATCGCACGTGCGTACCATCTTTCTCCTCTTGAAGGAACATCTTTTGCCATCGACCAGTCCGCCCTTATTATTGGCGGCGGCATGACTGGTATGACCGCTGCTCTGTCGCTTGCTGACCAGGGATTTAAGGTTAACATTATTGAACGAAAAAACCAGATCGGCGGACATTTTCTTAATATGCATTATACTTTAGAATGTGATGATATCTCCGATTTCACAGATGGTCTCGTGAAACGGACACAAAACCATCCGAATATCGATATTCATTTTGAAACCGAAGTTGCTGCCATTTCGGGACATATCGGTAAGTTTAATATAAAACTTTCAAAAAATAACGATATGCTCTCCAGCGGAGTTATTATTGTTGCTACAGGTGGTAAGCCGACGGATACCTCCGAATATCTATACGGTAAAAATGAATCTGTCATTAGCCAGGTCGAACTGGAAAAACGCCTGCATGAAAAAACTTTCGATGCCGGGGGAAAGAACATTGTCATGATCCAGTGTGTCGGCTCTCGTGATGAAGAGCATCCGTACTGCAGCCGAATTTGCTGTTCAATGGCCATCAAGAATGCACTGCGTATGAAACAACAAAGTCCTGATGCAAATATATATATCCTCTATCGCGATGTCAGGACTTACGGATTCAGGGAAATTTATTACAAACAGGCACGTGAGGCAGGTGTAATATTTATCCGCTATGATCGAGACAATCATCCAAAAGTCTCTGAGGAAAACGGTCTTGTTGTTTCGCTTGATTCCCCGGACTTCCCGGAACCGATCGAAATTGAAGCCGACTGTTTAGCTCTTAGTTTTGGTGTCGTAGTATCTGAAGGTAATAAGACACTCTCAGATATGCTCAAAGTACCTCTTAACGCAGATGGCTTCTATCTTGAGGCGCATATGAAACTAAGACCTGTTGAGTTTGCTACCGAGGGAGTTTACCTTTGCGGTCTTGCTCACTCGCCGAAATTTGTAGACGAAAATATAGCCCAGGCCCGGGCGGCTGCTTCGCGGGCTGCTACGGTGCTTTCAAAAACGTATCTTGAGGTTAGTGCCCAGGTCTCATATGTCGATCAGGACAAGTGTATCTCATGTATGACCTGTGTTAAGGCATGTCCTTACACGGCGCCATTCTGCAATAACGATGGAAAGGCCCAGGTCGAAGCGGCCAAGTGTATGGGCTGCGGTATCTGTGCCTCTGAGTGTCCTGCATGTGCGATACAGCTTCATCATTTTGAGACAGACCAGTTTGAAGTTATGATCAATAGATTATTCCAGGGTGAAAAATCTGCAGCAAAATAAAGAAAATTAAAATATGAACTTTAAAAAAAATTAACTATGAGCACAGAAAATTTTGAACCGAAGATATTAATCTTTTGCTGCCATTATTGTGCGTATGCATCAGCGGACCTGGCAGGGTCCATGCGTATCCAGTACCCGCCGAATGTCCGCATCATTCGTACACCCTGTACGGGCAGGCTGGAGACGGAATACTATTTAAAGGCGTTTGAAAAAGGCGCTGACGGTGTGCTTGTTGCGGGCTGTCTGGAAGGGGGCTGTCATTTTATCGAAGGCAACCTCTGGGCAAAACGCCGGATCGAATATGTAAGGGAGCTTTTGCCGGAGATCGGACTTGAACAAGAACGTTTGCGTATGGTCAATATTTCGGCGGCCATGGCACGTCCTTTAGCGGATATAATATGTGATATGGTCGAAACGGTCCATAAACTCGGACCAAGCCCGTTAAATGTGAACTCTACTTCAAAAAATACGGAGAAACATTCATGATAGTTGCAGAAAGAAAAACTATTCCTGAACTTATAGAAGCGCTGAAAGGGCATAAAAAAGTTCTGGTCTTAGGATGCGGAACCTGCGTTACGGTATGTCTTGCCGGCGGTGAACGTGAGGTATGCATAATCTCATCAGCGTTGCGGATGGCTTCGAAACTTGCCGGAAGTGCGCTGGAAGTCGAAGAGATGACGATCGAGCGTCAGTGCGACAACGTCTTTATCGAACAGGCGGCAGAGGCGATCGAAAGGAACGATGCGGTTCTTTCGCTTGGCTGCGGAGCGGGCGTTCAGGCCCTTGCCGAGCGTTTTGAAACCAAGCCGGTTTATGCCGGGCTTAATACAAGTTTCATTGGGATCCTGGAAGAGCAGGGCGTATGGACAGAAAAGTGCACGGCCTGCGGTGCTTGTGTGCTGAGCGAATACGGAGGGATATGCCCGATCACCCGTTGTGCCAAGAGCATACTCAACGGTCCCTGCGGCGGCTCGCAGGATGGGAAATGTGAGATCCGGCCGGACCAGGAATGTGCATGGCAGCTTATATATCAGCGTCTAAAAGATATCGGACAGCTCGACAAGCTCAAAGAGGTCAAACCACCGAAAGACTGGAGCAAAAGCCTGTCAGGCGGCAGCCGTAAGATCATACGCGAGGACCACAGGGTTTGACTTTTATAAACTTTGGATCGGTCTGAGCGAAAAACTTATTCATGTCTTAATGCAACGATCGGGTCCACATTTGCTGCACGAGCGGCAGGGTATAATCCGAAGATGACACCGATACTGGCGCTTATAAACAGCGGCAGCAGGATACTTGCCATTGTGATCACTGTCGGCATCCCGGAAAAATAAGTTATTATTAACGGTATAAGAACCCCGATCCCGATCCCTAAAATACCCCCGATGGTCGAAAGCACGACCGTTTCGATGAGAAACTGAACGATGATCTGTCTTCGCTTAGCGCCGATGGCCCGGCGGATCCCTATTTCCCGTGTCCTTTCCGTTACCGAGGCCAGCATGATGTTCATAATGCCGATCCCGCCGACGAGGAGACTGATGCCTGCGATCGAACCAAGGACGATATTGAAAGTACGTTTGGTTGCTTCTGCCTGCCGCAGCAAAGCTAACGGTACACTGACAAGGAAATCCTTCTTTTTATGGAAACGGTCCAGCATCCTTTCGATCGCTGCCGCTGTCGGCTCGACATTATCTGAATTGTCGACCTGTACGATGATCTGGTGCAGTTCGACCAACTCGCGTGTTCTTGAGCCTGATGTCACTCGTGTAAAAACGTCCCCAAAATAGCTGCGGGCGATCTTCATGGGAATATACACATCGACCTGCTGGTCCGGTATTTGTATGTTACCGGCCTGGCCGCTTTCACTCTTTATAATTCCGACAACCTCGAAATAATCACCTCCTATGCGAAGGGCCTGGCCTATAGTGCTTTCTGTGGCTAAAAGCTTTCGTGCCCCGAATTCTGTTAGAACTGCTACAGAAGCCTGGTTCTTCTGATCCGCTTCCAATAAGACACGTCCTGCTATGATCGGTCTCTGAATCAGGTCGAACCATTCTGGTGTAGTCCCTACTACCCGCAGTTCCAGGGACCTTGCATGGAGCCTGCCTTCTTTGCGGATAAGCTTTACCGGTGCCGTCTGCTTGATGGTGTTATATGTCTCTGCGATCCTTGTTTGGTCATCGTATGTCAATCCATAGATGCTCATATGAGAATGTGCCGTAGTTGCTGATTCTTCTTCTATGGATTTTATAGAAGAGATGATAATATTATTGCTGCCGAGCTTTCGGATGTTATCCATCGCTTCTTTGCTGGCGCCTTCTCCGACTGAGAGCATTGCCACCACGCTGCCGACTCCAAAGACCACTCCCAGCATCGTTAGAAAGGAGCGGAGTTTATGCAGCAGCAGATTCTCTATTCCCAACAGAATATTTCTTACAAATTTAGCCTGCGCCATCGGTCTGTCCTTCTATTTTTTCAATAAGACCATCCATCATGTGAAGTTTTTGCCTTGCGTGTGATGCGATATAAGTTTCATGGGTGACCATAATGATCGTCTTGCCCTGTTCGTTAAGTTTGATCAGAACCTCCAATATCTGCTTGCCGGTGGTGCTGTCAAGATTGCCGGTCGGTTCATCGGCGAAAAGAATATCAGGATCGTTTGCAAGTGCTCTTGCTATCGCGACCCGCTGCATTTGTCCGCCCGAAAGTTCGGTAGGGCGATGGCTCAGCCGGCCTTGGAGCCCGACATCACAGGCAAGTTGCTCGGCACGTTCGGCACTTTCCTTTGCCTCCCAGCCGAGATAATACAGCGGAAGCTCTATATTGCGCTGGACTGTCAGCTGTGGTATAAGATTAAAACTCTGAAAGATAAAGCCCAGATGCTTGAGCCTTTTTTCGCTTAATGCATTATCGTCAAGAGTGCTTACGTCCTGTCCTTCCAGGAAATACCGTCCCTTGGAAAGCCTGTCGAGACACCCAAGGATGTTCATCATCGTACTCTTGCCGGAACCGCTGGGCCCCATGATCGCCCAGAAGTCGCCTTTATTGAAAGACACACTTACTCCCGCCAGCGCATGTACCTGCTCGGTGCCCATCTGGTATATCTTATAAGCCTCTTCCAGCCTGACAAGCTCTCGGCCTGTGTTTGGCGAACCATCATTCATTGGATGCCCCTGAGGGCTTTGTCGCCTTTTTTGTCTCCGATGAAGCCTTCTTTTTAAATCCTTCTATCGCCTTTTGTTTTTCTTCGGGGGTCATTTTCTCAAAACGCTCTTTCATTTTCTGCATTTGTTCAGACGACATATTCTGTTGATCATCCATGCCTTGTCTGCGGCCGCGTCTTCTTTCGCCCTGTTGGCGGCCTCTTCTTTCTCCTTCCTGGGCGCCCCTTCTGGGCCGATTACCATCGGGCCGTTCCGGCCTTGCCATTGCTTCGGTATCCTGAGCGGCTTCAGGGGTTTTGGCGGGTTCTCTCAGATTTTCGATCGTCCCTTCGGCAAGAGGCGGGGCAAGCAAAACGAATTCACCTTCCTTAAGTCCGCTTGTGATATGCACCATCCTGTTGTTGTCAAGGCCAATCCGGACCTTACGAGGTTCATGAGTTTTGTCTTTTACAACATAAACTGTAGGAGAGCCTTTCACCCGGAGAACCGCCTGGACGGGAACGTATATTGCGTCGTCATATTGTTCTATGATTATCTCAGCCTTACAGCTCATTCCCGTTCGAAGTATCTCGTCATTCTTATCCAGAAAAATATCTGTGTTATATACTTTCAGATCGGGATTCAGCCATACACTCGTCGGGTCCGGAAGCGGGGCGATCCTTGCTACATGTCCTGTGAATACTTTACCCGGAAGAGCATCAACCGTAACCATGGCCGGCATATCCAGGCTTACCTTATCCATGCTGGACTCATGGATGTTTACCTCGGCATTGACCGATGATGTAGTCGGGAGATATATCAATTCTTCACGTTCACGAACATCCCGTCCTTCGTCAAGTGGTTCGTCATTACCTCCTCGGTATCTACGTCCCCGGGCACTGGTAGCATAGATCACCTGGCCATCTGATGGTGCGTATATTTTGGTTTTTACGATTTGCTCTTCGAGCTTTTCCAGCTTGTCCTGTTGACGTTTATATTCTGATTTTGTTGCTCTTAGATTAGCCTCAGCCTGTATAACGTCGGCCTTGGCCTTGCGATTTGTCCTTTCAAGTGCCATTTCCGACTG
>CBDUSK010000048.1:0-8891 GCA_965369915.1 uncultured Phycisphaerae bacterium | reverse complement strand
CAGATTAGCGGAGAACCGCACGTCTTAGGCCAGCAGGCCCGATCTATTAAACCTCGTTTGAAAGCAGAGCAGAAAGGAGCGGAAAAATAAAAACGAACCCAATGGTATGTAATCAAATCCCCATTCTAAGCCCAAAAAGCCGGATTTTGCATGTTTGCGAATACCTTTTTGTGAAAAACGAACCCAATGGTATGTTATATGTTAACTAATTTTGCAGTGGAGTATGAGCTTTCAAAAAACACTCGATATGCTACTTGTCCAGCACCAAAAAGTTTGGTGCTGTGGATCTTTAAAAACTAAATAATGGTTACCTGATCGTAGATTTTATTGCACGGGATTACATACAGTCTAACGAATCATGATCTTACCTGCTTGAAAGCAGTCTTATCACCCTAAAGGGTGTCTTACCTGCCTAAAGGCAGATCGAAGAGTTCTTTGAATTTTTGTGCTATGTTTTCGCTTTCGCAGAGCCTCTGGCCTATCAGGACAGCCCCTACGCCTACGGAGATGAGTTTTTCGACATCCGGGCGGGTTCTTATGCCGCTTTCGGCGACGAGCTCTTTTTTATTATCGACGAGTTCAGCGAGTCTGACAGTCGTGTTTATATCGACCTGCATCGTGGTCAGGTCACGGTTGTTGATCCCCATTACGCTGTAGTATTTCTGCGGAAAACCGATAAGGCTGCGCATCTTCAAGAGCATATCGGCACTGTGGACCTCTATCAACGAGGTAAGTGTAAGCTGATTGGCAAGGATCAGAAGGTCCATAAGAACGGCGGGCTTTAAGGCTTCTGCAATAAGCAGTACGGCATCGGCGCCGGCGGCCCTTGATTCGTAAACCTGGTACTCCTCGATGATAAAATCTTTCCGCAGGACAGGGATATCGACCGCTTCTTTTACCTGCCCGATATATTCGAGCCTGCCCTGGAAATATTTTTCGTCAGTCAGAACGCTTATCGCATCGGCGCCGCAAGCCTGGTAAATCTTTGCGATCTCGACGGCATCGAAATCTTCACGGATAAGGCCCGCCGATGGTGAGGCCTTTTTTATCTCGGCGATGACGTTGAGCCCGCGTTTATTCGCCTTTGTCACGGCCTTATAGAAATTCCTGCATTTGGACATTTGACCAGCCTGTTTCTGCAGACGGGTTAGCGGAATTTCGGCTTTTCGCCGGGCAACTTCCACACGCTTGTCGGCAATTATCTTATCCAGTATGTTCGCCAATGGAGTATCCTACTGAGAGATTTTTACGAACGACATCCGTAATTGATGAAGAGCGCCCGAAAGAAGCTTTTCTTCCTCTTCGGTTAGATTGCCTTTTGACTTTTGCTCGATGACCTCGAGCATATCGATGTTATACTTTGCCAATTGCAGATCAGCCGGCTGCTCCTTGTCCTCCTCGGTACGGATCAGGCCCAATGCGAAAAAGGCCTGCGTCGTCAGCATGCTGACAAGCCCGGAAAAATCGGCAGCAGGCATCTGCTCTTTGGCCTGGGCCTGTTTTTCTTTAGTATCCTCTTTAGCTTCGGCCTCTTTGACAAGGTCTTCTTTTTCCTTCTGGGCCTGCGCTTTCCAGTCCTCGTCGATTATGATCTTTTTCTCGTCGTTATCTTTATCAGCCATTATAGCTCCTCTGAATAACACCTGCAGCACTTAGCTCGGCTGCGTTAACGGTTATATTTTTTAAATGTCCTGGCCATATCTCTTTTTTGCTGTTCGTTCTGGAGTGTCCGGCGCTTGTCGTATTGCTTTTTGCCCCGGGCAAGAGCGATCTCGACTTTGGCCAGTCCTCTGTCGTTAAAGTATATCCGCAACGGAACAAGAGTAAAGCCCCGTTGTTCGAGTTTGATCTTGATTTTTTCGATCTGCTTTTTATGGAGCAAAAGTTTGCGGTCTCTCGTCGGTTCGTGGTTGTTTCGGCTGGCCTGGGCATATTGGGCTATCTTGCAGCCCACGAGCCAGCATTCGGCGCCCCTGATCCGGGCATAGGCACCGTCAAGTTCGCCGAGCCCCTGGCGAAGGCTTTTGACCTCCGTACCGAGAAGCGAAATACCCGCTTCGACCTTTTCGACAAGCTCGAAGTTGTAGTAGGCCTTTTTGTTTTTGATTCGGCTGGATCCCGATTTTGTCTTTTTAGCTGGTTTCGCTGCCATCGTAACCATGATAACAGCAAATGCCGATTTTGCAAGACCGCTCGAACCGGCAATGAATTATTTGCCGAGCAAAAGCTGATGGACAAAGGCTGCGATAATCCATACACCGAAACTTGCGCAAAGCACTATCCACAGCGACAATTCTTTCCTGAAGCACGCAAAAGCCGCAACAAAAAACAGAATGCTTGGAATGATCCCCCACAGGGCGCCTTTGACATAATCGATCATAACCGCGGGGTCGCCCTTAAAGTCCATATAAACCCACACAAGAACAAGTGCCCCGGTAAGAGGCATAACCGCGATAAGTCCGCCCAGGCTTGGGAATTTTTTGCTGATCTGCGTGCAAAGAACAATGATACAGACGCTTATCAGTAACTTAACAGCAAAACGCATCTTAACACTCACGGAATACAGACATTTTTTATTTCACCTTACCGCAGCGCCGAGACCTATCGCCCTGATAAATTCACGCCGATCCATTTCGGATCCCTCAGAAGCTTACTTGACAAGCCTTATGCAAAGTGGATACCGGTAATCTTCACCTTTACTTGCTTTAACGCAGGCTATGATCGAAAAGACAATATCCAGAGCCATGATCACAGGCATAAGCAAAACACCGATGCACACAAAACTTAAAATCCCCGCCGCGATCATCGCAAACATAACCGTAAGTTGAAAATTCAACGCTTCCTTGCCGTTGCTGTCAATAAACGCATTGTCCTATTTTTTCAAAAGCCAGAGTATAAGCGGCCCCAAAAAGTTCGTTATCAAACCAAGAAGATGACACAGCATGGCAAGGTTTTTGGCATCCTGCGATACTTCAGGTTTCGGCTGGGCGGTTTGGGGTTCTTCTGAGACCGGAGCGTCTTGGGATTCCTGTTCAGCCGGTTCGACATTTTCGTCCATTTTAAATACCTCCAAAGAGTCATATTTAATTCTTAAGATCTAAAAGCAACTCCTGTTTTTACACGAAGTTCCGACAAACGTCAAGTATTTAACATAACAAACCTGCCGGATCACTGTACCGGCTTTTTCGCCGCGGCACAAAACTGACCCATAAGCATCATCGCATCGTCTTGGCGTTCCATGGAGCCGTCCATCTTAGCATATGCCTCTACAAGCCTTAGCAGTTCCGGATCAGCCGGGGTTTGGCCGAAATGATGGGACACATTGACGATCCCGGCATCAAGCCCGTATTCGGTCGCTTTTTCGACATACGCCCTTGCTATTCCGATCTTTCTGCCCGGAAGATCCCTGCAGCAATTGCTGATGCCAAGCGAAAAATGAACATCTTTCATCCTCGGGTCATTTTTTATCTTCCTGATAGTCTCAAAAGTCCTGTAAGTGTATCCCGGCACTCCCTGCTGCATCGGCATATCTATAGCCAGGGGAAACACCGTCGTATCGAAGAATATCTGGCGGGGCTCAAAGCCGTAGGTATCAACGGCTTTATCGAAAAGCTCGTTTGCAAGAGAAAATAATTCATCAACCGAATGTGAGCCGCCGGGACCTGTGGGCATCCCTTCGCTCATCAGCATTCCGATAAACGAAAAATCATGATCCTTTTTCAGGGGCATCATATTATCCGCGGTATAGACCTTGATCGAGTTCACCAGCGGCGGTTTTACGCTTTCATCGGTATTGTACCATTCTTTAAGCCCTGCGATCAGCACATTATCATCGCTGCTGTCAATGCAAACCGGAACATCTTTGCCCCATTTTCGCACTAATTTGACATACTCGACCATCAAATCAGCAGCAACTGCCGGATCATCTTCGCCAAACGCATCGACATTCACAGCAATATAATCAGCACCTTCATCGGCCTGTGACTCTATTAGATTTTTGATATAGTCCAAAGCCTCGCTCGGCTGCGCATAAGCGGTGTTTCCTAAAGCACGAAGTTCTTTCATCGCTTTGCCGGGACGCTGAATTGATGCATGAAGAGTCTCGCCAATTTCAATAAGACCTTTTGACACGCTTTATCCTTTCGAAATCTTATAGATTGATTTTTATTTTAGAGCTGATCTTTTATCACTTCCTTCGATATTAAAAAAGCCCTGGCTACTGTAATTGCTTTTAATACAACAGAAAAGGAAATTTTTACAACAATTTTGCTGAAATGCCGCTCCTGATTACTGAAGTATGGGGACTTATACCGAATGTGGATAACTTGTTGATAACTTTAATAATACGCAATAATTCAAAAAAACTCACAAAACACGACCTCCAAAAGACTTTTATTCTAACAATTGCCGAATATAAGCACTTGTATGGTGATCGTAAAAAACCTTTGTAAGCCTTTTTGTAACAAGAAGTTATAAAGTTTACAAAATCTCGCAACAGTCCGTGCCGTCCGGTTGGTCTATTTTGTTGTAATTGTATATCATAAGCCTCAGAAAAGGTTATTAATGGAAAATTGAGTATGGTGCTCGTGGATAACTCCTCGAAGAGCCGTTCAGGTCCGATAGCCCATCGAGTGCCCAAAAAAAATAGGACCTTCCTCTAAACAGCCTTACACCAAGGAGTTGAGTTTATCTTTAAGCTTCCGGCAAAGTGTTTTTGGCTCATCGCTTCGCGACAGGGCAGAGCAGACAGCGATCGTTCTGGCTCCTGCCTTCAAAACTTCGTCGGCATTTTCAAGCGTGATCCCGCCGATAGCAACATGGCTGATTTCCGTGTCTTTGAGAACATCCAAAGCCTCGGTTATATAATCAATTCCCGCCGCTTGAGTATCAGGTTTTGTCCCGGTTGGAAATATGGGACCGAGGGCTACATAGTCAGTATTTTCCCGGATAGCACTTTTAAGCTGTTGGACCGAACGAGTGCTTACTCCGAATATCATCGGCCTAAGTTGGATCCGCCTGGCCTGTTCAATGGGCAGATCACCCTGGCCAAGATGGACCCCGTCGGCACCGGCCAGAGACGCAATATCGGCCCGGTCGTTGATGATGCTTATAACACCGGCATTTTTGCACAGCTTGACAAGGTCACAGGCAAGTTCATAACTCTTCCGGTCGCTGATCCCCTTTACACGAAGCTGGATACAGTCGGCTCCGCCTTCGCTACAATCCTGTGCCAATCCAAGAATTTCCCGCCTGTCGCTATTTTCAGTAGCATTGATAAGAACATAAAGCCGGACGGTCCTGAACCTCTCGGAAACTTCCCAGTACACAAAAGTATCTTTTTCAAGACCATAGCTTTCAAAACGCAGACGCTCAAATATCTCACCGGCACCGGGATCGATAGGCCCAACCATCTCAGCCAGTACTCTCAATGCCTCGGCAAGGCGTTTTGAAGCCGCAATAAAACTGTCCTTAAGATCGGTCCTGGCGAGTTGATTATCGACCTGAAGTTGACGTCCTACATCTGCCTGAGTATCCCTGCTGATAATCAGTTTTTCGGTATCGAGCCGTTGTATCCCGCCGCAAAGCTCATGCCGAAGGCGTTTCGCCCGGGAACTGAGTTCGACCGAATTAAGGGCGAACCTGCAGAATTCCTCCATGACTCGGGCCGCCTCACGAGCTCGGTTAAAATTCGCATCGATTATTCTGTAAACTGCACGTTCCATAACCGATATTATAAATTGTTACGGGTGATTTGACAGACTTTTCCCCAAACACCAAAAACAAAGGCAAAAACGCAGGTCCAATTCACTCTCACAACGCAAAAAATATTAAGCCAGCCTCCTCCGGCCCGGCCCCACTATCCCTTTTCAGGACCGACAACATGATTTCTCACTCACAAATTTTTTGTCAGCCCTGATTTGTCAATTTCGAGCACTTCATAGAAAAACAGGCTGTTGCTTATCACAGCAGCCTGTTCCGAGCGAAGAGATTGATATATCTGAACTTAATATGTTTCTCATCCAAGCAACATCGTGACCGCCTGAGATATAGTTTTTGCCTGGGCCTGACTTGCAAGAGCAACATTTAACCTGATCTTACTGGCGGTCATTGACGCTACTGACGATGCCATATCCACATCGGAGATGCGCGATTCCGCCGCAAGAAGGTTCTCTGCCCTGATATCCAGCACAGAAACGGTACTCGCGAGCCTGTTCATGCTGGCCCCGAGACTGCCCCGGTAGCTGCTCACCTGATTTATTGCCGTATTAACCGTTACAGCGGCTCCGGCTGCATCATTAACCAGATCGGCCGACCCGACAGCCATGCTTTCGGTATTAATGGATATCGTCTCGCCGTCACCGACTGCGATATCAATGCTTTGACCGGCCTGATGAAGCTGGACCCCGTTAAAGGTCGTACTGCCGGCTATACGGGCTACCTCCTCGGAAAGCTGCTGAAATTCCTGCTGCATGATATTTTTCTGCTGATCGGAATAAGTCCCGTTGGATGCCTGCGTTGCGAGCTGTTTCATACGGGTTAAAATTTTACTGACCTGACCGGCTGAGCCTTCCGCGGTCTGAAGCATCGATATGCCGTCCTGCACATTCCTGGAGCTTTGACGGGCAGTGGCAATATCGGCACGCAAAAGTTCCCTGACAGCCAATCCGGATGCGTCATCACCGGCACTGTTTATTCGAAGTCCTGAAGCCATACTACGGAGAAATTTCGACATCGTTTCATGCGCCTTTGAAACTTCATTTGCTCCACTCAATGATATATTATCAAACAAAGCCATTTTCTTCCCTTTCTTACTGTTTTTTACCGAATATCCCTTTTGTCGGGTTCTAATTGAATTACTTTAAAATACCTTCACATAGAAAATATAATATACAAAAGCTTAGTTGTCAAAATTTTGCAAACTTTAAGCCTTGCCATCTTAACATTCGCTGTTATCCGTAGCAATGCGGGGTTTTTTCGGACCATTTATAAATATTCTTCCCGATCCGCCGGCAAAAATGACAATTTGTTTGCGTTTATTACCCCGTTTAAACACGGAAAACACACAGTTCTTGACGCAAAAGCAGCTTTAGTGTATACTCTGGCCGGATTTACGATACGAGCCATACTGAAGAGCCCTGCGTTAAATCCCGAAATATTACGGTCGAATAAATGCTTGTTTAAGAAAATGATCCCGGAAAGAATAGATGTTCCAAAACTCAAAAGTAGTAATAGTGATGCCCGCTTACAATGCCGCTGAGACTCTCAAAAAAACATATGATGAGGTCATGGAACAGAAAATAGTGGACCATGTCATCGTGGTGGACGACGCCAGCAACGACGAGACAACCGCAATCGCCAAAACACTTGCCAATACCACAGTTCACACTCATCCGAAGAATCAGGGGTACGGGGGCAACCAGAAGAGCTGTTACAAATTAGCCTTAGATGCCGGCGCTGACATCGTCATAATGGTACATCCCGACTACCAGTATACCCCAAGGCTGATACCGGCTATGGCATCTATGATCGGCAATGGACTGTATCATTGCGTGCTGGGTTCACGTATCTTAGGCGGATACAGCTTAAAAGGAGGAATGCCGATCTGGAAATATATCTCAAACCGTTTTCTGACTTTTGTCGAGAACCTGCTAACCGGAGCTAAACTTTCCGAATATCACACCGGCTACCGTGCGTTTTCCAGGGAACTTCTTGAAAAACTTCCTCTTAGTGAAAACTCCGACGACTTTGTTTTCGACAATCAGATGCTGGCGCAGATCCTGTGGCTCGATTATCAAATAGCTGAAGTGAGCTGTCCCACGAAATATTTCCCGGAAGCATCCTCTATCAATTTCAAGCGAAGCGTCAAGTATGGATTCGGCTGTTTGCTGACGGCGGCAGAATTTCGGCTGGCGAAAACCGGCCTGATCAAATCAAAACTTTTTACTTGAAGAATCTGAAGTGGATAATGGTTAGTATTGCTTTTACACCGTCTTTCCAGGTGATCTTTTTACCTTCGGCATAAGTCCGGCCGCTGTAAGATATGCCGACTTCATAGATCCGCCACCCCGCCTTGGCGATCTTGGCGGTCATCTCCGGCTCAACACCAAAGCGATCACATTTGATATTCAACTTCTCGACCACTTCACGACGAAATACCTTATAGCAGGTTTCCATGTCGGTGAGATTCAGATTAGTGCACATGTCGCTTAAAGTGGTCAGCAGTTTGTTACCAACATAATGCCAAAAATAGATCACACGTTTTTCCTCGCTGCCGACAAAACGTGAACCATAGACCACATCTGCACGTCCATCCAGGATCGGCTTAAGAAGCCGATGATAATCGTTCGGGTCATATTCAAGGTCGGCATCCTGAATGATAACGATATCGCCGGTAACTTTGGCGAAACCGCTGCGAAGAGCTGCGCCTTTGCCCTGGTTCTGTTGGTGGGTGACGACTTTTATCGAACACTGTTCATTCTGCCGGCAAACCTGTTCGATAACTTTTGCGGTCTCATCGGTACTGGCGTCGTTGACAAGTACCAATTCTTTTTCGAGCGACAGTTCCACAGCCAGCACCCGCCGGACGCACTCGGCCAGGGTTGCTTGCTCATTATAAACCGGGATTACTATGGATAATTTTTCCCCTCCGCCGATTGTATAAAAGCTTTTGGTATTCGTCAAATGAAAGATGAACTCAAAAAATGATTGTAACTTTGTATAGTCATACAAGTTAGGTACCTCCTGTTGTAAACTTTCGCTATAGTAAATTGGGTTTGCTTTGCATAAAAAAGTTTTTCTGAAATTGTCGAAAATCCTTGAAATTCGCCCAAAAACTGGGATTGGGGTGTGAAAAAATGGGTTTGGATGGGTTTGGAATGGGTTTGCTTTGT
>CBDUSK010000047.1:0-8959 GCA_965369915.1 uncultured Phycisphaerae bacterium | reverse complement strand
GGTTTAGGTTGCCGCGGTATCAGTCTTTTAGCGATGTATTTTTTGGGACCTAAGGTTAGCCGGATCGTGGTTATCAGTATGAAAATCGTGGTGTTTTGGCGGTTTTTATGGCCGGGGCGTGGTGTGAAAACCTGAGTTTAATTAAGTCGAATAAATTAAAGATAAACGGGCCGAAGCGCCGAGTTTTTGAGTGTGTATTAGTTAATAAAGGAGTTCGATCATGGGGACAAGGAAGTTACTCGTCCGGGCCGGAGCATTCACGGCTCGGGGCAAATGCCCGGAAGGCGAATGGGGGACCGAGGATAAACTAATCTTAGCGAAACTGGAGCGGCCTCCACCTTAAATAGACTACAGAGGAATTAATCTATATATCGCAAAAGAGAGCTATATACCGAAAGTGTATAGCTCTTTTTTTTTGGTGTTACAGTGAGATTGACTTTGGGCCGAAATTTGATATTATCGATGGGTCAGTGAAACTTGACGGAGACAAGCAGGTATCTTTGATAGTGTCCCGGCTGGCGAAATCGGAGCCCGGTGAGGGGGGCGTAAAAGTCGACGGGACGTGGGGGTCCTTTGCGCCGATGTTAGCGGCGCACATATCCGGTAAGCTGAAAAGGCCAATTCTTTATGTCAGTCCGCACATCGACGATGCGGATCTTGTGAACGATGATCTTTGTGTTTTCAGCGGACGTCAGGCAGAGACTTTCGCGGTTTGGGAAGGCGAAGGCAGCAGTGCGGATGCGACGGACGAGATAGGTGCGCAGCGATTGCGTGTAACGTTAGGGCTTTGGCAGATGCAGAACGAGGGCGTGAAAGAGGCTGATGTTTCGGGGCTTATGATAAGTACGTGTGTTCAGGCCTTGATCCAGCCGGTGCCGAATCCGCAGGTGGTTGCCGAAGGGGGGCTCGGTCTTCGTGTGAATCAGACTATCGAGCCGGGGCTGGTGACGGGGTGGCTTGTCGATAATGATTTCGAACGTGTTGACAGCGTCGATGTTCCGGGGCAGTTCGCACAGCGCGGCGGGATAATCGATATATATGCGCCGGTGACGATGGCGTCGGCTGGGGCGTTGAGCGGTAAAGAGCTGCGTGAGGCAGAGCCTGTGCGGGTGGAGTTTTTCGGCGACAGCATCGAGAGCATTCGGAAGATAGACCTCGATACGCAGCGTTCGAGCGAGCAGGTGGAAGAAGTTTGTATTGTCGGGGTCTCTTATGACCCGAGCGGTTCGCAGACGGAGCAGCTGGTGAATCTTCTTCCGGCCGATACGATAATTATTTTAGAAGAGCCGGTGGATATCGCGGACGTGGCGGACGTTTTTTTGAGCAGGGTTGACGACGCGCGGGGTTTGTATCCGTGGAAAGCGATCTATGAGGCGATGAGTAAGTTTTCTCGATTAGAGATAAGCCGGTTCGCCGGTGCGGGTAAGGGTGAGCATATCAGCCTGGACGTGAGCAGCGCGCAGGAGTACGAGCATAAGGCGGGGGCGACGTGGAAGAGTAACAAAGCGGTGCTCGAAGAACTTGTAAGCGAAAGAGACGAACACGATGTACTGTTGTATTGCGAGAACGCGGCGGAGATAAAGCGTGTAACGGAGATCATCCTGGAGACACACGAAGAAGTGCCGGGCAAATTCAAGCTTGTGTCAGGTTTTATCCATCAGGGTTTTATTTTGGATTCTCTGAAGACGATAGTGATAAGCCATCACGAGATATTCGGTCAGTACGCGTTACGCAGACGGATACGCACGATCCGGACGGCTTCGCCGGTGGAGAGTCTGCTCGATCTTCAGAAAGGCGATTATGTGGTGCACATGTCTTACGGGATCGGGAAGTTCCGGGGCATACAGTCGATGGAAAAGAACGAAACGGTCAGCGAGTATCTTACGATCGAGTATTCCGGTAAGAGTCTTATCCATGTTCCTGTGCATAATATATCTTTGGTGCATAAGTATATCGGTTCGCTGGAGAGGCGTCCGAAGCTCAGCAAGATCGGCTCGAAGAGATGGGAGCGGCAAAAGCAGCGTGCGGCAAAGGGAGTTGAGGAGTTGGCGTCGCAGCTTCTTGAGGTGCAGGCGAAGCGTCAGGGCCTTGGCGGGTTTGCATGCGATGCGGATACGACCTGGCAGAAGGAATTCGAGGAATCATTTCTTTACCAGGAGACGCCTGACCAAATGACGGCGGCGGGTAAGATAAAGTCTGATATGGCTGCGAAGGCGCCGATGGACCGTCTTCTTTGCGGTGACGTCGGTTACGGCAAGACGGAGCTTGCGATGCGTGCGGCGTTCAAGGCGGTGGAAAACGGCAAGCAGGTTGCGTTATTAGTTCCGACGACGGTTCTTTGTGTTCAGCACGGCAGGACATTTGCGGAGCGGTTTGCGGATTTTCCGGTGAACATCGAGATACTGAACCGGTTCGTCAGCGGTAATCGGACGAAGGAGATCATTAGCCGCTGCCGGCTTGGCGGGGTTGATATTCTGATAGGTACGCATCGATTGTTAAGCGGTGATATCGGTTTTAAGGACCTTGGTCTGTTGATAATCGATGAGGAGCAGCGGTTCGGGGTGGAGCATAAGGAGCGTCTGAAAAGGTTCCGTGTGAATGTCGACGTTTTGACGATGACAGCGACTCCGATCCCTCGAACGCTTCATATGTCGCTTCTTGGTTTGCGTGATATAAGTTCTCTGGCGACGCCTCCTTTGGACAGACGAAGCATCGTGACGAAGGTGGGCAGGTATAACGCCGAGCTGATACGCAAGGCTATCCTGCATGAAGTCAGCCGGGAGGGGCAGGTTTTCTTTGTGCATAACCGCGTGCGGACGATCGCGCAGGCGGCCGAAGAGGTGCGCAAGATAATAAACGACAGTGAAGTAACAGTCGATATAGCGCACGGTCAGATGGCAAAGAGCGAGCTGGAGAGTGCGATGATAAACTTTGTCGTCGGCAAAACGGACGTGCTTTTGTGCTCGACGATAATCGAATCGGGGCTGGATATCCCGAACGCCAATACGATGATAATATGCGATTCGGACCGGTTCGGCCTGGCCCAGCTCCATCAACTTCGCGGCAGGGTTGGCAGGTACAAGCACCGCGCGTATGCTTATATGCTTTTACCTGCGAGCAGGTCCATCACGCCGTTGGCGGCAAAACGGCTCAAGGCGATAGAGGAATATTCACAGCTTGGTGCGGGTTTCAGGATAGCGCTTCGTGATCTGGAAATACGCGGTGCGGGGAACATACTCGGTTCGGAGCAGTCGGGGCATATCAACGCGGTGGGTTATGAGATGTATTGCCGGATGCTTTCGGAGACGGTCAAGCGTCTTAAGAACGAGCCGATAGAAAAGCCTGCGAGCACTTTGATCGATATTGGGTATTCGAGTTATATTCCGAGGAACTATATTCCCGCGGACCATCAGCGTATGGATGTATATCGTCGGATCGCGGCGGCAAAGGACAGCGAAGATCTGGACAGCCTCAGCGAGGAGCTCGCAGATCTGTTCGGTCAGGTGCCGGAGCGTGTGCAGATGCTGCTCGATATAACCGGGCTTAGAATACAAGCGTCGAAATGGGAGATACGGAGCATTATTGTTTCTGGCTGCGACCTTGTGTTCTCGTTTGAAAACAGCGGCAGGACGGGCGATCTTTTTTCCCGTGCGCCCGGCAGTGTTCGTGTACTGGACGGCAGGACGGTGAATATCCGCCTGGAGAAGAACTATTTTGAGCCGGGAACGCTGATGAGCATTTTACGAAAAATGCTTCGCAACAGGCCGGGCGATAACGTATAATCGGCTTCGGAGCAGAGTGAATATCCAGGAGCAAGAATGAAGATAAACAGGTTTTGTGATACGAGCATAAGATATTTTTTGTTTTTTGTAATGTTGTTTGCGGTCGGCTGCGCCAGCTCGAAGCCTGGTATAGGCAAGTTCAGCGAAGAAGAGATGGCGGTATTTCCGCTTACGAACGAGCAGGAGCTTCCGGATATATCCGGCGGACTTGTTTTGTCGATCGGTTCGGAGACGATAACCGTTAATCAGATCGTTTCGGTTGTTATGAAAATGCCCAAAGAAGAAGTTGACATAAGTGATTTCGGTCGATTCCGTCAGCAGGTAGGCCCGACCGTCAGTCGGCTTATCCGCAGTAAGATCACAGATATTCTTCTGTACGATGAGGCCAAAAAAAGCACCTCTGACGGGATAGACGAATATCTGGATAAGGCGGTGGAAAGTGAAGTCAACCGGTTCGTGGCCGATTACGACGGTAATGTTGCCAAGGCCCAGGATGCAATCGAGGCGATGGGATTTAATGACTGGCAGGGGTTCCGTGACTATCAGAAAAAACTGATCCTGACCCAGAGCTACATTCGGCAGAAGATGACTGATGGCGCACCAGTGACGCACGGGGAATTACTGGATCATTACAACGCAAACAAGGCGGAGCGTTTCGAATGGAAAGGAACGGTGGAATTCAGCCTGATAGATATTATCGTCGATAGGGTCGAAGCTGTCGAGCCGGCAAAACCGGCGGAACAGGCGGCTTTTGACATGGCCGCAGAACTTGTGAGAAGAATAAGACAGGGTGAAGATTTTGGCGAGCTTGCGAAGGAGCATTCGCACGGCCGTCGGTCGGCGATGGGCGGCAGATGGAGTGCAGTTACTTTAGGTGCGCTGGCTCGGCCGTTCGACGTACTTGAATCGCATTTTCCGGTGATGGAGCCCGGGAAGATATCAGATCCGATCGAAGCAGAAGGTCATGTTTTTATAATAAAGCTTGAGAGCAAAACCCCGGGGGGATATAAGAGTTTCGAAGAGGTTCAGGATGAGATCGAAGCGGAGGTTGTCGTTAGGCGGCGCGCCGTGCAGTACGAAGAGATGGTTTCGAAGCTGATCTCCCAGGCGAATATATCCAACCTTAACGAATTTTTGGAATACTGTATAGAAACGGCATATCGGCGCAGGTTGTCGGGCCGTTAAGGAAAGAAATTTATAAATTTGACGAACCGAGGATGAAGATAATAGCACATGGCATAGACCTTGTTGACTTTCCGCGTATCGAGTCGATGCTCGAACGGCACGGGACTCGTTTTCTTGACCGTGTTTTTACTGAGCGTGAACAGAGGGATGCGGATTCGACAAAGAACAGGATAGAGAGACTTGCCGGTCGTTTCGCTGCCAAAGAAGCTATCCTGAAGCTTTTAGGTACTGGGTGGCGTGGTAAGATCGCCTGGACGGACATTGAGATCACCAACAACCCGATGGGTCAGCCGGTAGTGGAGTTCAGCGGGGAGGTCAAAAGACTTGCCCGTGAGCGTCAGATAGAGCAGGTCTCGTTAAGCATCACTCATACGGCAAATTTCGCAATAGCATCGGTCGTAGCACTGGCGACGGCGACATGAAAGCAAAGCATTTCGATTGCATAGTGATCGGCGGCGGTCACGCCGGGGCGGAAGCGGCCCATGCTTCTGCTGAGATGGGGGCGAAGACTTTGCTGGTGACGATCAGCAAAGATACGATCGCCAAGATGAGCTGCAACCCTGCGATAGGAGGTCTTGCGAAAGGACAGATCGTCCGCGAGGTCGATGCCCTTGGCGGACTGATGGGACAAGCCATCGACGCAACGGGGATCCAATTCCGTCTGCTTAACCGCTCGAAGGGCCCTGCGGTTCAAAGTCCGCGCGCCCAGGCCGACAAGTACAAATACAAAGACCATATCCGGCAGTGTCTTGAGCAGACTGACGGACTTAGCATCGTCGAAGGGATCGCAACGGAAATCTTCACCGCCGAGGGTAAGGTCCGCGGAATCCGTTGTAAAGACGGAAGCGAATATAAGGCGCCTGCGGTTATAGTAACGACGGGAACATTTTTGCGGGGCCTGATGCACATGGGGTCTGATAAGCGGCAGGGGGGAAGACTCGATGAGCCGTCAAGTAACGAGCTGAGCGACAGCCTGAAAAAGCTCGGGCTTACCTTAGGCAGATTGAAGACGGGGACCCCGGCGAGGCTCGATGCTTCGACTGTCGAACTTGACAGGCTCGAAGTTCAGCATGGCGACGAAGAACCGAAGGCGTTTTCTTTCATGACGGAAAAAATCGACCGAAAGCAGATACCCTGCTGGATAACCTGGACCAACGAAAAGATCCATCAGCTTTTGCGGGACAACCTCGACCGATCGCCGCTTTATACGGGGCAGATACAATCGACCGGGCCGAGATATTGTCCGAGTATCGAAAGCAAGATCGTTCGTTTCGCGGACAAGAGCCGGCACCAGGTATTTCTCGAGCCGGAAAGCGAGGACGTTTCGACTATCTACTGCAACGGGATAAGCAGTTCGATGCCGAAAGACGTACAGGACGAAATGATACGGCTTTTGAAAGGGACGGAAAACGCGAAGATCATTCATTACGCTTATGCGATCGAGTATGACTACTGTCCCGCGATTCAGCTTAAGGTGAATCTTGAGACGAAACAGATCGAAGGTCTTTTTCTTGCGGGTCAGATAAATGGTACAAGCGGTTATGAAGAAGCGGCTGGTCAGGGGATAATAGCGGGTATTAATGCAGGTTTAAAACTGCAGGGCAAAGAACCTGTAATATTGGGCAGGGACCAGGCGTACATCGGAGTTCTGATCGATGACCTGCTTACGAAGGATATTGACGAACCTTATCGGATGTTCACCTCTCGTGCGGAGTATCGTTTATCACTGCGGTCCGATAACGCGGATCGAAGATTGACGCAGATCGGCAGATCGGTCGGTATTGTCGACGATGCAAGATGGGCAAAATTTGAACGTAAACTTGAAGATATAAACAGGTTAAGAGAATTTTTGTTATCAAGCCGCTTAGAAGGACAAACTTTGTGGCATCTGTTGAAACGTCCCGGCAATAGTTTAACAGGAGAACTTGCGGCCAGGGAAGATATTAAATCGATGGAATTTGGAGCCGATGTTCTTGAAGCGGCGGCGATCGATGCGAAGTACGAAGGTTATCTTCTCAAGCAGGCCAGGCAGGTCGAGAGTTTTCGCAATCTCGAGAACATCAAGCTGCCGGGTGGGCTTGATTATGATGGGATAAGCCATCTTCGCATTGAGGCGAAGGAAAAGCTTTCGAAATACCGGCCTAACACGCTGGGCCAGGCAGGGCGGATCGGGGGGATAACGCCTGCGGATATTACGGTTATCCAGGTACATCTGAAAAAGCGCCTGGGCCGCCGAGCTTGACCCGCAGAACCGGGGCAAAATAAGGCTAAGGGAGGGGGAAATCTGTGGTTTTTGGATTTATCCTCTTGCAAAAGTCGGGTCAGGAATGTAATTTATTCTTTTCCGCAGCCGATCGGGACTATGGAAAGGGCAGGTAGCTCAGTTGGTAGAGCAACGGACTGAAAATCCGTGTGTCGGCGGTTCAATTCCGCCCCTGCCCATTTAAAAAGCCACTTTTTTCCCAAATTTCTCCTCAAATTAGTCAAAGTGCGTCCCAAATGCGTCCACATTGTTTTACCAATGAGTTATATTTGAGTTGGGTGTGAGGTGGAAAATGAAGTTGATTTAGATTTTGAGCTGAGTTATGCTCCTCTGAGGGAGAGTAGTGAGGTAGTGGAGGTATGTAGGTAGTAGGACAAAGGAGTTGAGGGGATGTAGGATGAGGATGAGAATAGAAAGCGACTATATATAAATTCGATCCAAAGGCTGAGGGTTCGAGTCCCTTCGGGATATCATGATCGACCACGATGAATCTATTCTATTGGTAAGGACAGTGTGATGAAATTATTATTTTATATTGCGATTAGCTTAACAGTTATCTCCACGATATATGCGGAAGAAACAAATAAGAAAACCGCCAAAAAGATGCCTAACCCCAAGCAGCGGGTATTCAAACTATACGAACCATCTGAGTTCGAGGGTATGCCTTATCGGCTCATGAAACCCATCGACTTCGACCCTGAGAAAACTTACCCGCTCATCCTCAGCTTACACGGCAAAGGCGGCAAAGGCACAGATAACCTCCGCAGCGTAAAAGTCTGGAACAGGTATTTGAGCGAAGAAAAAGTTCGCCGCAAACACCCCTGCTTTGTTCTTGTACCGCAAACAAATTCAAGCTGGAGAGTTAATGGCAACGAAGGCATTGGCACTAAAGAAGATATCGCCGCACTGCCCCCCGTCTGGGACAAATTCAAAAAACACATAAGCAACTCAAAGCCGATTAACAATGGAAGCCTTTCGCTGGCATTTGATCTGATCGAGAAACTGAAAAGCGAATACAAGATCGATGATACGCGCATTTACGTACTTGGACATTCGATGGGCGGCTTTGGCAGTTGGACAGCCATCTGGTACCGCCCGGATTATTTCGCAGCGGCTATCCCCTGCGCCGGCGGCCTGGTACCATGGAAGACTTATTCAAAAATCAAGGATGTCCCGGTATGGACATTTCACAGCGCAGATGACCATAATGTACCAGTCGAATATACCCGGGCAATTTTCGCTGCATTAAAGAAAGTCGGCGCCAACATGAAATACACCGAGTTCGACGGGTATGGACATGGTTCGCAGGTTCACGCCTTTACTTATAAGGGTGACGCCGCATCCGGTTTCACCACCCAATACGCAAGTAAACGCTGTGACAAAACACAGGATGTATGGGATTGGCTCTTTAAGCAGAAAAAGAAAGCTGTCTTAGACAAAAAATCTAACGACAAAATCGGGACGCAACAGTCACAGGATCCCTATCCATGGGTCGAGTTTGCGCAGCCGGGGGATATGGAGATCATCATCGTCGGTGACATCAATATCCAGAAACGGGACAATCCCGCCGGCGCATTGGCAAATGTCCGGGCCACACTGGCAAACGCTGACTTGAGATATGCCAATCTGGAAGGTCTCTACGGGCAAACGGAGAAATCGCCAATTGCACGCAAACCCGAATGGCGGCACAGCGACCCTGCGATGAGAGAGGCGTTAACAGCCGGTAGCT